>JAAETT010000054.1 GCA_024228115.1 bacterium | reverse complement strand
TCGATCCCGCAGGAGTGCATATGGCTGTTCGTGTAGAATCTCATCGGGTCTCCTTCTGAGCGGATGCTCTGTGTTATGTGCATCCAACCTACTCGATGGCCGAGTGGGTTCAGGAGGGGGCCTGGATGAGGATCAAGGCCCTGCGGTTGGTATGGCCGTACTGGTGCTCGCCGGTCGTCTCTTCCTGTCTTGGCATCTCCGTGCGAGTTGGTTCGGCTGTTGGAGTTCTACTAGCGGCCGCCGCAACGCTACATGGCCGTTGGACGACGAAGGAGCCAATCCGTGTCTGTCTACATCATCGCTAGCATCGCCATCGAAGACCGGGAGGAGTACGAGAAGTACCAGGCCGGATTCCCAGACGTCTTCTCCCGCTACAAGGGCGAGCTGCTGGCCGTATCTGACGATCCCCAACTCGTGGAGGGCGAGTGGCCCTACACCAGAGCCGTCGTCCTCCGCTTTCCCGACGCCGACGAGGCTCGCAGGTGGTACGAGTCGCCCGAGTATCAAGCGCTAGCCAAACACCGCTGGCAAGCTTCGACAGCGAGCATCATTTCGGTTGCGGGTTTGAGCTGACCCATCGGCCCTTCTGCTGAACCAGCGACGGCAGCTGACAACGAACGGCCATCGGTTCATGAGTTCGGTAGCCTTCCGACGTCGGGCTGTTGTGTGCGAGCGTTGATGGTCAGCGCAATCTGACGCAGCCGGAGCCCGGCCCACCAGGCGGGGCCGTGATGCACCGAAGCGTCTTGATCATCTTCTTTGCGGCTGGATTCCTTGCGTGTGGACCGGCGTCGAGCGTTTCGACCCAGCTCCAGGAGGTGGTTGATCAGGCGTCCACCCCCGAAGTCGTGCGCATTGCCGATCTCACCGGGTTCCCGTGGGAATCCCTTGTGATCTTTGGTCCGTATACGACGCAGGGGACGGCCGAGGCGGTGTTGGGATTCCCCTGGCCCGAATTCGAGCGGTTCGGCCTGGCTTCTGCAGATGGCTTTTCCGTGCTCGTCTTCGTGCAAGGCGATTCGGTGGTGGCCGCCGAGAAACACGCACGGTGCAAGCCTGATTTCGCTCATGAAGCGCTGGCCAAGCCGTTTCGCCTCGAGGAGGCAGTCTTCACCATTGACTCTTCGGTCTCCTGTCCCATCGCAAGCCCTGCCGCCGGGGCTACAGCGGCCGGGTGAGTCCAGCCAGGCGTTTCAACGCGTGGACAACGGCTCTTGGTTCGATTGACCCGGGCGGCCGTCTGGCGATATTCTTCGGGGCTCGACGGGCTCGGTCATCACAGCAGTTGGCCGCTGAGGGCCGGTCCTAGAGACGGACGGAGGCTGTCGTTGGCCCAGGAGGAGACACTGCCTGCCCACCTCCGGGAATACGTGGGCTCGACACGCCAACTCGCGGAGACGCTCGCGACCCGGGGCTCGGACTACGCAGCGGTCGGGATGGGGCGTGCGCTTGGCCTCGAGCGAATGGGAATCAACCATGAGACGCTCGAGCCTGGCGGCCGTTCGTCGATGCCCCACGCGCACAGTCATGAGGAGGAGTTCGTCTACGTCCTGGCTGGCACGCCGACGCTCTGGCTGGATGGCTACGTCCAGAGGCTCGAGCCCGGAGACTGCGTAGCCTTTCCCGCCGGCACCGGTATCGCCCATACCTTTCTGAACGACTCAGGTCGCCCGGTCCAGCTTCTGATCGTTGGGCTCCGCGACCCCGAAGACGGCTTGTTCTACCCACTGAATCCCGAGCGGGCGCACCCTCGCCTCTGGACTGACCCGCCGGAAAGAGGACTGGGCCCGCACGATGGCCGGGCCAGAGTCTCTGCTTAGCTATCGCTCTTTCCCCGCTTCTCGTCGCGTTGTTCTGGACGACGAAGAAGGTACCGCTCAACAAGTCCAGGGTGCAGTCGCCCGGAAACACACGGCATGCTCGGACAAGGTACTGTCGCGGTTCAACCGGGAAAGCTCGCGTGGGTCGTTGGCGGCATAGCGGGCGGGCAATATTCAAATGCGGAGCCAATGCTTCTCTCAGATCTGAGCGCTGTAGAACCGCCGGTTCCCTTCTCGTCAGAAGGGAAGATTCCCTGGCATGAGCCGGAGTTCAGCGCGCGGATGCTCCGAGAGCATCTGTTGCAGCAGCATGACCGTGCCAGTCGCCGTTTCGAGCGGATCGACCGGCACGTCTCATGGCTTCATGGTTCGGTTCTCGGTGGACGGCCGGCTCGAGTTCTCGATCTCGGTTGCGGCCCAGGATTCTACACGTCCCGCCTGGCCCGGCTCGGTCATGATTGCGTCGGGATCGATTTCTCGCCGGCGTCCATCGACCACGCTCGATCCGAGGCGGAGGGTGAAGGTCTTGCTTGTGAATACCGCCTGCAGGATCTTGCCTCCAGTGATTTTGGGGACGGCTACGACGCAGCGCTCCTGGTGTTCGGAGAGCTCAATACCTTCGCGCCCAGCGACGCACGATCCATTCTCGGAGAGGCTCGTCGCGCATTGGTCCCGGGTGGTGTGCTCGTTCTCGAGGTCCACGAGGAAGCCTTCGTTCGGGCGATGGGTGCGGGGGCACCGACCTGGTTCACTGCCCAGCAAGGCGTCTTCTCCGACGAACCCCACCTCTGCCTTCGCGAGTGCTGTTGGCATCCGATGCAGCGGGCCGCGACGGAGCGCCACTTCATGGTGCCCCTCTCGGGGGCTGCGCTTCGTGTCTACACGAGCACGACCCAGGCCTATTCGGACGACGAGTATTTGGATGTGCTGGTGGGCAGCGGCTTCACGAAGGTCGAGCGGTACGATTCGCTCACCGGGGACGCCGAAGGCATCGAACCCGGGCTCTTCGTCCTCGTCGCACGCAAATGAGAACTGACACCAAGCCGTAGGCGACCTGCGATACGTGTGCGTAGTGCCCGGCGGTATGGTTCCGAGATCGAGGAGTGGATGCCATGAACCTCGGCGGATGTTTCTGCGGATCGGCATCCCCGCCGGATCCCTGGATGATCCGGATGTCTTCAAACCAACGAAGGCCGTATTCGTTGCGGATGCGCCTTCCTGGGCAAGAATTCCGGAAGGGCTCGAGTGCGACGGCCGAACCAACGCCTGACAGGCGCTGTAGCAGAAGGATCTTGCCTCGGTAGAATCGACACGTGGCCACGCGTCGCGACGGCGGTCGAACGGCAGAATCGCTGGATGGCACGATTGGAGGTTTCTTCCATGCGAGAACGAGAGACTTCGCTGGATCGCAAACGTCGAATCCACCTGGGAATCCTTCGCACCGAGCTTCGCGGCAAGCCGTACGAGCGGTTCTTCCGCTGGGAACTGGATCCCCTTCCCGAGCACGTCGAGCGGGTGCTTGGCCAGGGAGAGTCCGATCCCAGCGATGTCCTTCCGAGATCGGAAGTCAATCGTCTACTGGAGCCCGGGTACCTCCCCTTGGAAACCGGTTGGGCGAGCCTCCCCGATGGGACTGCCCACGTCGCCGTTCTCACGCAATTTCCCGGTGCGACCGGCGAGATGATCGATTGGTGGTTCGGTTGGCACGGAGACGAAACGGAGCGGTACAAACTCTGGCATCCGCAAGCACATCTGTTTACCCAGTGGCGCTACGAACGCTCGGATGACTCCGGCCTTACCGACCGGCAGCGATACATCGGAAACACGTCGTACGTCGATGAGTATGTGGGCCCGGCGGTTCATCGGCTCGCCATCTCCTTCCATGAACCTCGCCATTTTGGCCTGGCAGAGGAGTCCTTCAAGGAGGCTGGCGTCAGTACGGCGGTCTGCGCCCGCGTGGGTTTCAGCGATCGACCTGTCGATACCGGCTACCTGATCCACCTCATGCGTGAGACACCCGAGGGCTGCGAGATGCGCAGTCGCTTCTGGCTCGGTGAAGCCCACCTTCGAAATCTCCGTGAAGAGAACCCGATCGACCGCGCTCTTGGCACGCGTTTCGTTCGCGGCTTGCTGCTTCCGCGACGGCTCGCTCGGGACCTGTTGATTCATTGCGCGGAAGAGATGAATCATCTTGCGAGTTTTCTCCCGGCGCTCTTCGCTCAGGAAGCTGGCAGTCCCCGGGTTCCCCGGAATCCGTGATAGACTGAACCCCGCTCGGAGGTTCCCATGAAACGCTTGATCCCGTTCATGGCTCTGGCTTTGCTGTTGGTGGCACCGGCGATCGCCGAAGATGCGGGCCTGGCGCCGAGCATCACGGCTGGCGAGCTTCACGATCGACGCGAAGCCGGGACCGCGCCCGTTACCATCGACGTGCGAACTGCGGAGGAGTACGCGGCCGGCCATATTCCGGGCGCGGTGAACATCCCCTTCGACGAAGTGGCAACGCGGATCGGCGAAGTCGACGCGCCTCACGGTGTCGCCTTGTATTGCATGGTGGGTCCGCGCGCCCGAAAGGGCGAAACTGCGCTTCGCGCCGCGGGCTACGAGAAGGTGTTGCACCTCGAGGGCGGGCTCGCAGCATGGAAAGAGGCGGGGCTTCCGATCGACGGCGCCAAATAGGCGGCCTGTCGGATGGGCTCCGCCGGTCGAGGACCAGGGGAAGGTGCCCGGCTTGCGAGTTCCGATCCTTCGAGGACAGCGGCTGACGCTGGAGCCTCTCTCTCCGTCCCACGCTGCAGGAAACTTCGAACTCTGGAGCCACCCGGAGGTCTGCGCGTACTCGGGGGAATGCGTCGATGCCGAAGGCAAGGCGATTTCCATGCCCGTGACTTCCCTATCCGAGAGCAATCGGTTGCTTCGCTTCTGGATCGATCGCGGCAAGGCCGGAACCGGATTTCGATGGGCGGTGCTCAGTCACGACCGGGCAGAGTTCCTCGGTGCCGTTGGCTTCAATGCCCTCGGCGCATGTGCTGAGTACGCATATCATTTCGTTCCGCGACATTGGGGCAAGGGCCTGGCGGCCGAGGCTTCGCACCTTGCGCTTGGCTGGGCGGAGACGGAGGGAACTCGAACCGTCGAAGCCTTCATCCTTCCCGAGAATGTTCGCTCGGTGCGGCTGGCAGAAGGCCTGGGATTCGATCAGGCGGGGCCAGGTGAGGATGGGACACTTCGATACCTGCTGACCCTCTAGGATCACGTTTTCCGGCCTGGTCTCGGTAGCGATCGCATCTGGTAGGGTCCAGGAACCAAACCCCGATCGACGAGGAACGAGACATGGCAGAGATCTTCGATATCACCGATGAATCCTTCGAGGCCGAAGTGCTGAAGAGCGAAACCCCGGTGCTGGTGGATTTCTGGGGCGACCACTGCCCGGCGTGCCGTCAGATTTCCCCCATTCTGCGGGAACTCGCCGAGGAGCGCGCCGGGAAGTTGAAAGTGGTCAAATTGCATGCCGCAGAAAACGTCATGACGAGTTCCCGTTTCGGAATCCGAGCGATGCCCACCGTGTTGCTCTTCTCGGGAGGCACGGTGCGCGGGCAGTTGACAGGGGCGAGGCCCAGATCGGCGTTCGAATCCCTCCTTGAAAACGCTGGTTAGGTAGAGGAGACGGGGCTTTCTTTGAAGTCCGTGGCGTTGGGGATCCTTTTGCTGCTCGGGGCCGCAGCTCTCGTGACATGGTGGGCGCTCGAATCGAGCGGAGTCGCCGTGATCGAGACGCGCGCATCGGATGGGAGCCTGCGTTCCACCCATGTCTGGTTTGTCGAGCCGGAGGGAGAGCTCTGGCTCGAGGCGGGTACTCCGACCAATCCCTGGTATCAGGACATCCTGATCGATCCAACGCTCACGTTTTCCTCCGCCGACCGGTCGGGGCGCTTCAAAGCGGAGCCCGTGGACAGTCCGGATGGCCATGACAAGATCAGGGGCCTGCTTCGTCAGAAATACGGCCTTCGCGATGCTTGGGTAGGCCTGCTCGTCGATACGTCGGGTTCCCTCGCTGTGCGTCTGACACCCACAGAAGCCGACTAGACATGTCCATGGCATTCATGGGAAACGTCATTGCTGTCTTTCTGGTGCTGCCGGCTCTGGTGGGATGTGCCTCGCCTTCCATCCCGTCCGAGCTCATGTGTCCGGCGTTCGAACGGCCGCCGTTGCAACTCGATGCCATGCCGGGCGTGGGATCTTGCGCCGGTTCGCCAGCGGTCGAGCCTTGGATTCAGGACCTTCGCGAGTCGGTCCTGAACGAGTGGGAGCCGCCCGACGATGCCTGGACGATGGAAGAGGTTCGAGCCGTTTTCGTCCTGGCACGGGATGGCTCGGTCCGTGATTCATGCGTCCTGTCCGGTCCGAACCGGGAGTCCGTCGAGTCCGTGCTTCAGGCCCTGGACGCTCACCGGTTCGAACGCCGGCCGCCTCCGGAAGCGGCTTGCTTGATCGGTGTCCGGCTCCAGGGGGCCTTCAAGGTCAAGCGGAAGTAGTGGCCGAGTTGTCGAGGCTTCGGATCACTTGCAAGCGGATGCTACGCCAACTGGATGCGGGGAGCGATGCATGAGCGAATGGCAAGAGCCGGGTTCGTTCTCCCAGGAGATGACGGACCTCCTCCGGGAGCTCGTCGAAGAACATCGCATGACATTGGGTGAACAGTTGTTCGCCGTGCATGTCTTTGGATCCCTGGTTGCGGGGGATTTCGATTCGGAGATCAGTGATCTCGATCTGCTGGTCACGACCGCATCGGACATCTCCGACTCTCAGCTCTCGGCCTTGCGCGAGATGCACGACGCATTCGGCCAGCGAAACCCTGCCTGGCGAGATCGGATCGACGCATCCTATCTATCCATAGATGCGCTTCGCATGTGCATGGAACGGGAGAGCGACCTCGTGGTGATCAGCCGCGGCGAGCCACTTCATCGAACGCGTACGAGCCCCGGTTGGCGCATGAACTGGTACGCGGTCCGAGAGCATGGTGTCACCTTGCTGGGGCCGCCCGCGGCGACGTTCATCGCCTCCATGGGTCTGAAGGACTACGTGGCGGCGGTTCGCATCCATCTGCGAGAGCTGCCGAGACGTGCGGACGCGGCGAAGGATCCTGCGGACCTTGCCTACCTCGTGCTCACGGCTTGTCGCGGGCTGCTTACGTGCACGGAGGGCCGCAGCGCTTCGAAGCGAGGAGCCGCTGCGTGCGCCGCTGCCAGGAATCCGGATTGGGCGCCGGTGATCGAACGCGCTTCGGCTCGCAGGGAAAGGCGGGAGAGAGGGGCGTTCCCCGAAGACGCTCAGCATCAGGCGCGGGCCTTCGTCCATCAGGCTGTGGCGGAGGCTCTTCGCGAAGACGGCGTGGACCCTTCGTGGTAGGGTCGAGCCCATGGGACGATTCGCAATGGGCAGCATGGATCACGTGCATCTGGTGGTTCCCGATCGGGAGGTTGCGGCCCGCTGGTACTCGGAACAGCTGGGCTTCGAGGCGGTTGACGAATACGCAGTATGGGCCGCGGTGGACGGCGGGCCTCTCCACATTTCTGCAGACGGCGGACAGAGCGGCATTGCGCTCTTCCAGGCGAGCCCAGGCCATCCGGCACGGAAGTTGGAGATGGGGGTCGCGTTCCGGGTCGATGCCGAGGCATTTATCGATTTCGCTTGTGGCCTCCCGAGGGCCGAGCTTCTCCAACCGTCCGGGAAGCCACTCGAAACCGGATCCATCGTCGATTTCGATCTTTGTTATGCCTACAACTTCCAGGATCCGTACGGAAACCAACTCGAACTCGATTGCTACGACCACGCCACCGTCAAGCGCCAGCTCGTCGAAGAGCAAGGCCTGACTCCGATCCGTTACTGGTAGATCAGACCGGCTCGAGGTGGCAAGGCTCGCCGTCTGGAAGCTCGACTTCGATCGAATCTCCGGCTGTGATCTCCCCGGCGCGTCGCACGATGGCCATGATCCCGGCTTTGCGGATGAGGCGACCTTCCGCGTCGCTTTCGAGGGTCGCCGCCATGAGGCCCGGTGCGATTCCGTTCAGCTGGCGGCAGGGGTTGCGAAGGCCCGTGATCTCGATGATTGCATCACCGCCGATCGTCAGCAGCGTGCCGCGAGGCAGGGAAAGGAGATCGATGCCTCGGGTCGTGATGTTCTCGCCGATCTCGCCTGGTGCCAGGTCGAATCCGGATTCGTGGAGCTCGTCGAGCAGCTCCGCGTGAACCAGATGCACCTGGCGGAGGTTGGGCTGGCTGGGATCGCGCGCAACACGGGAGCGGTGCTGGATCTTCTCTCCGCAATGAGCATCGTCCTGGATGCCGAGGTCGACCACGATCCGAATGCTCGGCCGATTCGGCTTGCGCATCGAGTGAGTGGGATTGCTACTCACCGCTACGACGACGGCACTCATGGCTCCTAGTGTAGAGGACGGCCGCGCTAACCTGTCCAACGCCCAGATCGTGCGGAACCCAGCCCCAGGAGGAAGGAAGCCCGATGGTTGTTTCGATCTTTCGATCCAGAATCCGGCCCGAGAACGAAGCGGAGTACCAGGCACTCGCTGCGGAGATGCTGACGCTGGCCAAAGCCATGCCCGGGTTCCTGGCCTACCGGTTCTTCTCGTCTGAGGATGGGGAGCGCTGCAGTATCGTCGAATTCGAAACCCTGGAAGAGCTGCATGCCTGGCGCGACGAACCCCGCCATCGGAAGGCCCAGCAGCTGGGACGAGAGCGCTTCTACACGGAGTATTCACTCTGTGTCGCCAAACCGATCCGCCACAGTTCGTTCCAGCTCTGAGCGTTGGTATTCTTCCGCCGGAGGAGGACCCGATGACCGAACTTGCCGAGATTGCCCCTGCATTCGTGGAAATGGCCCATCAGATCGTCTGGTGCAGCGCCGCCACGGTCGATTCCCAGGGGCGGCCCCGTTCGCGGGTACTGCATCCCATCTGGGAATGGACTGGACGAGAGCTCGTCGGCTGGATCGCGACTGGCCCGACGCCTACGAAGCGTGCGCACCTGGAGGCCAGCCCACATGTTTCCGTGAACTACTGGGCGCCTTCCCAAGACACATGCGTTGCAGAATGCCGGGCGAGTTGGCATTTCGACGACGAGACGCGGACGCGCACCTGGAACCTGCTGAAGAACGCGCCGGCTCCGGTAGGATACGACCCGGCAATCATTCCGGTCTGGAACCGCCCAACGGACGATTCTTTTGCGGCTCTCCGCCTGGAGCCATGGCGGCTTCGGGTGTTCCCGGGAACGGCACTCATCGGACAGGGTGGTGATATCCTCAACTGGCGCGAGGGTTGAGGGCCGGAAGAAACCCTGTACGAGATTCCGGCTATCGTTTGAGACCATGAGACGAAGCCGTTCACTCTTGTTCATGCTTCTGATTCTCGGCTCGGTCGGATGCGACCATGCCACGAAGCAGCTCGCCCACGAGGCCCTTTCCGGCACTGCGCCGATCTCTCTGATCGGAGATGTCGTGCGCCTCGAACTCGCTGCAAACCCGGGTGCCTTTCTGAGCCTTGGTGCCGAGCTTCCACCCGCTGTGCGGAGCGTTCTGCTGGTGGGCGGCGTTCCCATCCTTCTTGCGCTCGTCTGCATCGCGGCCTTCCGCATGGGCCTGGCGTCCCCGGCGGCGTTCGCAGGGTTGGCCTTGATCACCGGAGGAGGCTTGGCAAATTGGCTCGATCGCATCCTCCGCGGTGGTGCGGTCACGGATTTCGTGAGCCTGGGCTTGCCCGGGCTGCGCACAGGAATCTTCAACCTTGCGGATGTCGTCATCGTCGCGGGCTTCCTGCTCTTTGCTTTCCAACCTCGAGACCATCGCGATGACACGCAGCCTACCGCGACATGATGCGTGTCCACGTCACCGACGAACGACGGGCCGGGCTCATCGAGGCTGTTCAGGGCTTCTTCGCGGATCGCTTCGATGAGGATCTCGGCGATCTCAAGGCCGGATTGATTCTGGATTTCTTCGTCCTACGCCTTGGTCCCCCGATCTACAATCAGGCGATCAGCGATGCGCACGAGTTCATTCACGAGAAGCTGGTCGATCTCGAGGGAGAGTTCTACGAACCGGACGAGGAGAGATCGTCGTCGCGATGAGCAGCAACGAGTTGGTGACCCATGAAGGGGGCTGTCATTGCGGCCGTGTCCGCTTCGAGGTCGAGGCGCCGGTGAATCTCGACCTTCATGAGTGCAATTGCTCGATCTGCAGCCGCCTTGGCTACCTCCATCTGACGGTCGCACGTTCGAATTTCAGGCTTCTCTCTGGCGAAGAGGCTCTGACGACTTACCGCTTCAACACCGGCACGGCCCAGCACTTCTTCTGCTCGGTGTGCGGGGTGAAATCCTTCTACATCCCGCGCTCCCACCCGAATGGCTACAGTGTGAACGCCCGGTGTCTCGAACCGGAGACGATCAAGAGCCGGAAGATCACGCCTTTCGATGGAAGCGACTGGGAAGCTCATATCGAGGAGCTTCCGTCGCTCGAAAGCTAGAAGCCTTTGCTGGAACGCATTCCCGAAAATCTGCTCGATCGTGTGGTCACAGGCACGAATCTCGTGCCGGGCCGGTTTCGAGAGCAATTGGTTGGGAGAACCCTGTTGGTCTTCCTGCGCCATTTCGGCTGCGTGTTCTGCCGCGAGACGGTGAGCGATCTTCGGGAAGCGGCGGAGGCCGATGAGAGCTTCCCCGATGTCATCTTCTTCGCTGAGGCGAGTCCGGTGGAATCCCGCGTCTTCCTGCGTCGGTATTGGCCTGGCGCACGGGCGATCTCGGATGTGGACGAGGTCTTCTACGATGGATTCGGGATCAAGCGGGCGAGCAAGTTCATGATCTTGAGCCCGCAGATGTTCGCGGCGAAACGTCGGGCGACCGCAAAGGGCCACGAGATGGGACCTCGTAGCGGAGACATCTGGCGAATGCCGGCTGCGTTCGTCGTGGAGGGTGACCGGATCTTGTGGGGCTACGAGCCGAAGCATCCCGGTGACCATCCGGATTTCGATTCGATCCCGGCGTTGCTCTCGGCATCAGCGAGTCGAGCATGATCTGGGCACTCGCAGTCGGCATTGCAGCGGTCGCAGCGCTCCTCTTGTCGCTGTACCAGGGCTTTCGCCCCGGAATCATCGTGGCGAAGCTGACGGCCGCGTCCTCATTCGTTTGGGCCTGCCTTGTCTGGGGCGGCATGGCCAGCACCTACGGACAGATCATCCTGGTGGGTCTCTTGCTCTGCTGGCTCGGAGATGCACTACTCCTTCCACCCGGGCAATCGCTGTGGTTCCGGCTGGGAATCGCCGCGTTCTTGTCAGGCCATCTGGCCTACGCCATCGCGTTCCTGCAAGGCCCGCTCTCGCTCGTGGGCTTGGCTGTCTCCGCGATCGCGCTCGGCGTGTTTGCTTTCCTCGTGCTTCGCTGGCTCGCTCCCCATGTGCCAGAAGAGTTCAAGATCCCGGTCATTGCCTACCTGGTCGTCATCTCGATGATGACCGTACTCGCGATCGGATCCTCCGTGGCCACGGGCCGGCCCGCTGCCGCGATTGGCGCAGTCGCTTTTGCGCTCTCGGATGTCTCGGTCTCGCGGGAGCGGTTCGTGGCGCCTGGTTTCGTGAACGGGGCATGGGGCCTGCCCGTCTACTTCGCCTCCCAGTTCGTGCTCGCATCGACGGTGCTCACTCCGCTTCAGTGAATCGCACGACCACGCACTCGCGGCTGGAAGTTGGATGCAGGCCTCGGGCTACGGCACCCAGACGTAGGTGACATCCGGCTCGCTCTCCGGGGGCGGGCTCGTTCCAAAGGCCACCGCGTGGAAGCCGCGACGTTCATAGAAAGCGCGTGCTCCCGAATTGCGAAGATGGGTGGAGAGAGTGAGGCACGTGGGCGAGAGCTGGCGCGCACGATCCAATAGAGTGGTGCCCACGCCCGTTCCCTGGCCGGGCGGATCCACATAGAGCTGTTCGATCTGCTCGCCGGCCAGCGCCAGAAATCCCAGCAGGGTGGAGCCATCTCGTGCGATCCAGATGTCGCATTCGTGGGCGATGACGTCCCGAAGGAATGCCAGGTCTTCCGTGGGCGTGTAGCCCATCCGAAGTTCCAACCAAGGCTGGGCGTCTTCGCGAGAACGACGCCATAACAATGCAAGCGCTTCGAGGTCCGAGTGCTGAAGGCTTTCAATCGTGCCGGGCACAGGGTCTCCTGGGTCAGGGCGCCACTGGAGCGCTTCCTGCCGGATGCGGCCTCCCCTTTTCGAGGGGAGGCCGACGGTCTCCAGCCGTTCGCGGATTTTCGCGTTCGAGCAACCAGCGTTTTCTCGTCGGCCCGCCAAGGTAGCCTCCTGGCGAGCCATCGGCGCCCACCACCCGATGGCAGGGAACCAGCAGGGGCACCGGATTCGTGGCGCAAGCCCGCCCCACGGCCCGAGCGCCGCCCGGTGTTCCCAGCATTCGGGCGAGTTCCTGGTAACTGCGTGTCTCGCCCGTCGGGATGTCGCAGAGGGCCTGCCACACGCGGTGCTGGAAGCGGCTGCCGCGGACGTCGAGCGGGATCGCGGTGGCCGGTGCGCGGCCGCCGAGGGTTTCACGCAGGATCCGTGTCCAGGGCTCGAGTTCGTCTTCGGCTTCGCGATAGGTGGCGGAAGGGAACTCCTGCTGCATCTGCTGGAGGAGTTCGGTGCGCGACTTCCCGAAGCGAACCAGACATACGCCGCGCGCGGTGGCGACGAGCAAGAGCTTGCCGAGTTCAGTGTCCAAGGTTGCATAGCGAAGAGAGGGTTCCATGGCTGCAGAATGCCCGAAGCCGATGAGAATCACTGGCGGTTTTCGGACCCGTCGTTCGGTGCCCGTCCGTCCCCGGCGAAGTACACTCGTGGCGTGAGCGGACCGCCTACCATCGAAACGCTCCAGCTCGAGCTGCGCGCCTATCGGCCGAGCGACGCGGAGCCGTTGTTCCAGATTCAGCGAGATCCCGATGCCATGCGATACACCTGGTGCGCGCCGAGCCTGGCGGAGGCCCAGCAGCGGCT
The DNA here is from genome assembly GCA_024228115.1 of bacterium. Classification (NCBI taxonomy): domain Bacteria; species bacterium. Next base: position 76,607 of record JAAETT010000054.1, on the reverse strand, counting down.
CGAGGCCTACGCGGCGGGTTTTGCCAAGGATGGTTTCGCCCCGTGGACAGCGCTCTCCCGCCAGGAAGATCGGGTGGTCGGCTGGGGCGGACTCAATCGGGATCCAATGGATCCTGGCTGGGGCGTCGAGGTGAGCTACTTCGTAGCGCCTCACGCCTGGGGCAAGGGCTACGCCAGCGAGATCGTGGCAGCCTCCCTGGCCCTCGCATTCGGAGAGCTCGGCCTGCCGATGGTCGATGCCTTCGCGATGCCCGCGAATCATGCCTCGCTGCGGGTGCTCGAAAAGGCGGGCTTCCGGCTGGTAGGCTTCGTGCCTGAACTCGACCGCAATCGGTACCGTATCCGGGCTGCTTGACGTCGGCCCATCGGGCGCCATGTTTGGAGCCTGGCGCGCCTGGAAAGAGGTATGCATGGGATTCTTGATTCGAATGGCGATCACGGCCTTCGGCCTGTGGCTGGCTGCGCGTCTCGTTCCGGGCATCCAGATCACGCCTGACGCCACGCTTGCCCTGGCGGCCCTCCTGTTGGGTTTCGTGAATGCCTTCGTCCGGCCAATCGCCATCTTCCTGACCTTCCCGATCACCCTGGTGACGCTTGGTCTGTTCCTGTGGGTGGTGAACGCCGGAATGCTCGGGCTGGTGGCGTGGATGCTCCAGGATTTCCAGATCGCGAGTCTGGGAGCCGCATTGATCGGCTCCCTGGTCGTAAGCTTGACGAGCTGGATCGGTTCTTCTTTCATCGGCTCGAGCGGGCGTTACGAAGTGATGGTCGTTCGTCGGGGCTGAGCCCGGAGGAACACGTATGACGATCCGCGGGCCGCTCGATCACATGGATCTCTCGATTCGCGATCCAGAGCGCTCGATTCCGTTCTACGAAACGTTCTTCACCAGCCTTGGCTACGAGCGGCTTCGGATCGAGCATCCGGGTTTCGCCGGTGAGCGACCCGAGCGCGCCGCGTGGGCAACGCGAATGCCCGGCGGTGCGTGGTTCGGTATCGAGGTCCGGCCCGCCAGCGGCGAGAGCCGAGGCCAGCTTCATGATCGCTATGCGCCGGGCTTGCATCACATGGCATTCCACGCGGATTCGCGGGAGTGCGTGGACGGGGTCTTCCAGGCGATGCATGAGATGGGCGCAACCATCCTGGATCCGCCGGTCGACTACTCCGGCCAGGCGGGTTACAGCGAGGGCTACTACGCCGTCTTCTTTGCCGACCCAGACGGCATGAAGCTGGAAGTCGTCTACGCTCCACGGACCAATCCAGCATGAAGCACGACGAACACCAGAACTCGCTGGCCCCCCAGGAGACACAATGCCCATGCTCGTAGCCAGCACCGCCCTCTACGCAGCGCTTCTCGGTGGCTGAGGTGCGCATCGAATCGCTGAACCTCGGTGGTGTCGAGGCCGTGCGTTTCGCCGATGGTGGGGAAATCCAGAGCGCCATCCGCAAGCGCCCGCAGGCGCAGCCCGTTGCTCTTACGCTGGCGGGCCTGCCTGGCGATCAGGTGCACCATCACGGCCACGGAGGCCCGAACCGTGCGCTCCACGTCTACCCCATCGAGCACTACCCGGTGTTCGAGGAGATCGCGAGCCATTCCCTGCCCATTCCTTGTTTCGGCGAGAACATCACGCTTCGGGGAATGACCGAGGCGCAGGTTCGGGTCGGAGACGTATGGCAGATCGGTACCGCGCATCTCCAGGTGACGATGCCGACCGAGCGTTGTGCACACCCCGGGCGACTGGCTGGCGCGCCACTCATCATGAAGCGGGTCGTGCGCGATGCGCTCTGTGGATGGTACCTGCGCGTACTCGAACCCGGAGAGATCCAGGTCGGGGATGAAATCTCGCGCGTGGAGGTTGGCCAGGATGACGTGAGCCTCGTCGATCTCCATATCTGGATGCGCGACCACGCCGGGGATCTGGAGATCCTGGAACGGGTGCAGGCAATGCACGCGTTGGCGCCGGAGTGGAAAGAACGCATGGGCGTGCTCCACGCACGCCGCCGGCGAGCGTAGGCCTCGGATGGAATTCGAAGCCGCCACCTGGGCGCTCTTCGCTCTCTCTGCAGTGCTGGTGGGGGTGGGCCTGGCGGGCATGATGTTGCCCGTCATTCCCGGAGCACCTGTGCTGCTGGCTGGGCTGGTGATTGCGGCATGGGCCGAAGATTTCGCCTACGTGGGCTACGGGACGTTGACCGTGCTCGGCTTGCTCGTGCTTCTCACCTACGCGGTCGATTTGGCGGCGGGCGCCTTCGGCGCTCGGCGCTTCGGCGCGACGCAGCGTGGAATGGTAGGTGCGGCACTAGGTGCCTTGATCGGGCTCTTCTTCGGTATTCCGGGTATTCTGCTCGGGCCGTTCGTCGGCGCCGTATTGGGCGAGCTTTCGGGTCGGCGCCGCCTGGACGAAGCAGGGCGTGCCGGGATGGGCGCTTCCTTCGGGCTCGTCCTTGGAGCTGCTGCCAAGCTTGCCCTGGCGTTCTCGATGCTCGGCATCTTTGCAGCCGCTCGCATCCTGGGTGCTCTGTAGCCTGGAAGGCGTCGCAGGAGTGGTAAGCTCCCGCGATGACGTCCCCCCGCACCCTCGGTGCCATTCTTCACGAAGACTTCGAACTCCTGGATTTCTACGGTCCGTTGGAGATGTTCGGGTCCCTCGGTGCGGACGTACGTATCCTCACCGTCGCGGAGCGGACGGGTCCGGTGAAATCGACACCCGGTCCCTGCACGGTGGCAGAATATGATTTCGGCGATTGCCCGCCGTTGGATATCCTGCTTCTTCCAGGCGGGATCGGAACCGTGGCTCAACTCGCCAATCCGGCCATTCAAGATTTCCTACGCGAACGCTGTCCGAAGGCTGAGAAGGTGATGTCGGTCTGCTCGGGTTCGGCGTTGCTTGCGAAAGCCGGCGTACTCGATGGCCGACGCGCGACTTCCAACAAATTGTTCTTCGATCTTGCCCGCGGCCAGAGCGACGCGGTCGAGTGGGTCACGGAAGCGCGTTGGGTCGAGGACGGGCCCTTCGTCACGTCTTCGGGCGTTTCTGCAGGGACCGATATGTCGTTGGCCGTGATCGAGAAATTGTTCGGGAGAGATCGCGCTGAGCAGGTGGCGGTTCTGACCGAATACGAATGGCAGAATGATCCGAGCCGTGATCCCTTCGCGAAGTACCTGAACCGAGCCGGCGAGTTCCAGCTCACGTCCAACGGGAGCACAGGATCTTGAGCCCCACGCTTCAGCGTTTCGTTCGTTCCTGGCACTGGGTGTGGGTGATCGGAGGAGGGCTGATTCTCGGTTTGTCTGCTTGGCATCGAGATGCTCGCCCCTTGCTGGTCATCTTCTGGTGGATGGGCTTCGTCTTGCTGTTCGTGATCCTGCTCGTTGGAGTGTTCGGGGCCATCGCGATGATGGTGCACGGCATTCGGCAGAATCTCTCGAGGCGAAGCCGCCGCGTTCGAAACGACTGAGAAGGCGCCGCTCTCCAGCTATGCGTGCCCCATCGATGGACGCGCTGACCGTGTGCTCAGGCTTGTTCCGCCAGGATGACCGTCCAGCCCGATCCAAAGCGCGCGAGGACGCGGCGGGACGCATCGGCCTGGTCTGCGGCCTGCACGTACAGCTTGCGGGTGCGCGGGCCGCCGTCCTGACGCACGCGCATGAGAAAGGTTTTTTCGGGCGAATCAGAGGCCGCTTCGTTTGCAGTGGCCGCCGCGCGTGGGGCCGTGTTCGGTAGAGCACCTGTCAAGAATTCGAAGTACGACGACGGTGCGCTGCGGATCGCCAGCCCCATTCCACCCTTCACGATCGTTCGCAGATGAGAGGCAACCTTTCGGCGCCAAACGACCTTGGCATCGATCGCGATCGGCTCAGCCGTATGGGCCGGGCTCAGGCGAATCGTGACCTGGTCGCCGGGCTGGGCCGTGGCGCCCGTTTGAACGAACAGACCGGCCTGGGAGACATTCAGCACGACGGCTGCCGTCGATTCTCCAGATACGGTGACCCGGCAGGGGACCCGCTTCTTGAACCTCGGATAGCGTTGGGCTTCGACCCCCATCTCCCTCACCTCCTGGGGGAGTCTTCGGAGGGCTCGGGTGGGGTCTTGAGTTCCACTGGAAAACTCCCCCAAGCGTTTTCGGGCCTCTGGCCGGGCGCGGCGACGAATGGCATGCTGCCTACAGCATGCGGCCCCTTCCCATCATTCTCCTGGTGCTCGCTCTCGTCCTTCCTGCGTGTGGGCTCGTCGCCCCGGGTCCCGACCGGGTTGCAGAGAACTTCTGGCAGGCGCTCGCTGACGGCGAGATCGAGGATGCCAAGGCCCTGTCGACCGAAGTGGATCTTCGCCGTCTCGGGCGCCTGGCGGATCGTCACGAGATCAAGGATGTGGAGGTTGGCCCGGTCCTCACCCGCGACGACGCGGCGGAAGTGGAGACCACCCTCATCCGCGAATCCGGTGCGACCGTGATTTTCGCTACCCAGCTACGCCGCTACGACGGGGGCTGGCGAGTGGACGCAGCTGCCACGAGCCGGGGACTCCGAGAGGCCATCGTCGAGGATTCCCTCGCCGACCTCCGCGACGCCTTCAACGACAGTGCCGGCGCGATTGGGGAAGCCGTGGAGCAGGGGCTCGAGGAAGCAGCGACTGCCATTCGTGAGGCGTTGGGAGAGAGCGAAAGGGCAGACCGCCCTTCCACGCCTTAGTCGCAATCCATGCCGACGGTCTTCACCCATGCGTTGGTCGGCGGGCTGCTCGTAGGGCCGACGCGGGTCGAGTTGTCTCGGGCGAGGCTGTTCTGTTTCCTCGCAGCGGTCTCGGTGTTGCCCGATATCGACGTACTGGCTTTCGTCGTTGGAATTCCATACGCCCACCCGCTCGGTCATCGAGGCATCACGCATTCGATTCCTTTTGGGTTGGCGCTTGCGCCCCTGGCGACGAGCCTGGTGTTCCCTCGTGTGCGCCGTTTCGGTTCGAGCTGGTGGCGAATCACGGCGGCGGCAGCTCTGGCTTGCATCTCCCACGGCTTTCTCGACGCCTTCACCGATGGCGGAAAGGGAGTGGGTTTTTTCATCCCGTTCGATGCGGAGCGCATCTTCTTTCCGTGGCGCCCGCTCATCGTGTCGCCGATCGGCGTCGGATCGTTCGTGGATCGCGCCGGAGTCGTCTTGTGGCGCGAGGTGCAATGGGTGTGGCTTCCCGCCTTGACGTTGGCGGGCGCGTGGCAGTTCAGCCGGAGAACGCGTTCTCGGAGCTGACGGCTTTTCCCGTTCTGTTGCGCCCGTTCTCTTTGGCATCGTAGAGGGAAACATCCGCCGCGCGGATCACGGAGGAGATGTCGACGTTCCCCGTTTCCGGGCCGATGACATGCACGCCAAGACTCACGGTCATGACAGCGTGGCTCGAGAGCTCATGCGGAATCTGCAGGGCCTCTACTGCGCCGCGAATGCGTTCGGCGGCTTCGACAGCGCTGTCCTCATCGGTTTCGGGAAGTGTGACGACGAACTCTTCACCACCGAAGCGGAAGAGGACATCGCAGGACCGAATCGCACTTTGCACGGCTGAAACCATGTCGCCCAATGCAGCGTCTGCTTCGGAGTGCCCGTAGTGGTCGTTGAACGACTTGAAGTCGTCGATGTCGAGCATCAGGACTGCAAACCCTCGCCCGAAATGTTCCGAAAGATCCTTGAGACGGGTGAGGTGCTGATCCATGGCCCGACGGTTGCCTGTGCCGAGCATCGGATCGATCATGGACATGTGCTCCAGCCGTTCATTCGCGAGCCTCAGCTCCTCTGTGCGCTCGCAGACATAGACCTCCAATTGATCTCGGTCGGCTCGAAGCGCCTGGGTCTGCGCGTCTATCAGATCCGATTGGGTCAGGATTCCGACCAACCGCCCATCGTCATCGACGACCAACAGGCGCCGAATTCTTCGCCGGTGCTGGAGGCGAATCGCGGCATCGACCGAGGCATGGGCATGGATCGTGATCGGTGGGCCGGACATCACCCCTCGCGCCGTGGCAGGAAAGGACTCCCCGTTCAGTTTCTTCGCGAGAAGGCAGAGGATGTCACGTTCACTGATCACGCCAACGGGGAGCCCGCCCTCGACGACTGGAACACAGGACAGCCGCCCATCGCGCATCCGATCCAGAACACTGACGAGGGAATCGTCTGGGGCGATACTCACGAAATCCTGCGCGATCACGCTTCCGATCGTCCTGTCTTTCACTCGCTGGGATCCTCCGAACTTCCAAGTTTCGATTGGCGATGGCGCCGGGATTCCTCCCGGTAGATCCACCGCCTGAGCGCTGCCTGTTCCTCGGGGGTGGCACCGACGAACTCAAAACCCAAAACGCGCCCTCTTCCTTTTGGCTGAACGCGTACGACCTTCGCGCCGATCCGGAAGACCCCTCGGCCTGGTAGCTGGAAGCCGCAATGCACGTCATCTCCCGAGGAGAGGGATGAGACACCCCGGGCTGCGGCGCCGCCTGCGCTGACGTCGACCATCTTCAGCTTCTCGACGCTGGCGGATTCGCTGCCCTCCGGAGGGCGTTCTACCTCGAGCTGAACACCGTGTGTCGTGAGGCGGACCTCGGTCCGGCGCTGGCTACGTCGCCACTCGCCGATCCGGCGCAACGCAAGTGTCTCCGGTGGTACGAGTTCTACGCGTGCGGGCGCCTGATACTGAGCATCTCCGGGTACCACGTACAGCATATCCAACTGTTCGCCGGGTCGACCCGGCTCATCGACACCGCTGATCCAGATCAAACCGTCGCTCACCCGGACGACGATCGTCGCACGGGGAACCCCGTCAGAATCCCCGATCAGGAGCAGTCGACTCCCGGTCGACAGTGTCGGCAACACGGTGTCCACGAAGATTGGTTCGGCGGTCGAAGCTTCGAAGTTGATCGGGGGATCAATGCAAAGCGAAGTGAAGCGAAAGCCCGAGGGTGAATGGAACCAAGCGGCAGATTTCTCCATTCGCGGCATTCGAGTTGAAATGTAGGGCTGCGTTCTGGGAGCCTCCGCCCATGACGGAGCGCGATCCGTGGATAGAACGGGCATCGATCTTGCGTTCGTCTTGCACATTCGCGAGCGCCGAAGTGCCGACGCACGTGGATTCAGAAGAGCCGATTGGCAGGAGGGAACGTGCATCAGATTCTTCTCACAGGCGGTACCGGATCATTTGGGCACGCGTTCGTACGCAGAATGCTCGCCGAGCGAGACGATTGCATGATTCGGATCTACAGCCGGGACGAGCTGAAGCAGGTCGAGATGCTTCGTCGTTTCGGGGATGACGAGCGGTTGCGGTTCTTCATCGGAGATATCCGGGATCGCGTCAGGCTTCGCAGAGCCATGAGCGGCGTGGACGCGGTGGTTCATGCTGCAGCGATGAAGCAGGTGCCGGTCTGCGAATACAATCCGGCCGAGGCCGTCAAGACGAATGTGATGGGCGGGATGAACATCCTGGAGTGCAGCCTGGACGCAGGCGTGCCGAAGGCGATCGCGCTCTCTACGGACAAGGCCGTCAATCCGGTCAACATCTACGGTGCCACCAAGCTCTGTATGGAGAAGCTGTTCATCCACGGCAACGCCTATGCCGGTGGGACGGATACGCGCTTCGCGGTCGTGCGCTACGGCAATGTCGTGGGAAGCCGCGGCAGCGTCATTCCTCTCTTTCTGGAGCAGGCGGATACGGGCGTCATGACCCTCACGGATGTGCGCATGACCCGGTTCTGGATTTCGCTCGAGCAGGCCGTGGATCTGGTCCTCCAGGCCCTGGGCGATATGCAGGGAGAAGAGATCTTCGTTCCGAAGATTCCCAGCATGCGAATTCTCGACCTTGCCAAAGCCATCCGCCCGGATGCGCTGATCAAGGAAATCGGCATCCGTCCCGGAGAGAAGCTTCACGAGGTACTGCTCACCGAGGACGAAGCTCGTGACTCACGGGAGTTCGATACCCATTTCGTGATTGGCGGAGATCCCAAGGGGGGGCGCGAGATTCCGGAGGGTCTGGTCTATTCGAGCGATCAGAACTCGCTCTGGCTCACGGTTGATCGACTCGCGGAGTTGATCCAGACATGGAAGGCCGATCGTGGCTGAGGTTGGCGATCGGCCGGATCTTCCGTACACCCGTCACACGCTGACCGAGGACGATCTACAGGCCGTTCGGAGGGCGCTCCAGAGCGGGTCCATTGCCCAGGGCCCGATCGCTCAGGATTTCGAAGCGGGAATCGCCGATCTAGCCGGTACCCGTCACGGGGTGGCGACCTCGAGTGGGACCACCGCCTTGGAGATGGCGCTCGCAGCGTTGGGTGTCGGCCCCGGAGATCAAGTGGTCGTTCCGACGCTTACCTTCGTTGCGACTGCCAATGCGGTCCGTTCCTTCGGAGCGACGCCTGTCTTTGCGGACGTGGATCCGATCACTCTCAATCTCTCCGCGGAAACATTGGCACCTTGTGTCAACGAGCGAACCGCTGGCGCCATCCCGGTGCACTTCGCCGGAAACCCCGCGGACGTGCCTGCACTGCGCACGGTGCTGGGTAGCGAACGCTTCGTGCTCGAAGACGCCGCACATGCTCTTGGCGCTACGCTAGGTGGGCGCGCAGTGGGATCACTCGGTGACGCAGCATGTTTCTCGTTTCATCCGGCCAAGCTCATCGCTACCGGTGAAGGCGGCGCGATGACGACGGACTCCAGCTTCTTGAATGGTCGCGCTCGCATGTTTCGTGAACATGGTCTCGTACGTGACCCGGCGCTCTTCGAGGGATTCGATTTTCCGAGCGATCTGGAGGCCGATGCACTTGGCCCATGGGTCTACGAACAGCAGGGTTGCGGCTCCAACCACAGGATGTCCGAAATGCAGGCTGCCCTCGGACGCAGCCAGCTGACCCGCGCTGCAGATCTGCTCCGGCGGCGTCGCGTTCTTGCCGAGGCGTATCATGATGCGTTGGCTCCGCTGGAAGGTGTCGCATGCCCGCAAGAAACTGCCGGCGCTCGCTCTGCATGGCATCTCTATCCCATCCGGATCACCGCCAGGAAGAGCGGCCGCGGGAAGGTCTACCAGCGCCTGCGCGCCGTCGGCATCGGTGTTCAGGTCCACTACATCCCGGTCCACCTCCAACCGTACTACCGGCACGCTCTCGGTTCGGCGTACGGAGATTGTCCCGCCGCGGAAGCGGCGTATCTGCAGCTCCTCTCCCTGCCCCTCTTTCCAGACATGAGCGAAGAGGACACCTACCGGGTGGTCGACGCACTGCGCTGTGCCTTGGAAGTGAGGGAAGGATGAGCACTGCGATGCCGGATCTCCGCCAGCGCGCGCTCCGAACGAATGTGGCACGCCTCCGGAGCCGCCAACCTGCCTTGGCCCAGGCCATCCTGGACGCAGATGAGGGCGGCGTCGAGGTGGTCGATGGGCCGAAGGGCATCCACACCGTTTCCGACCAGGGCACGCTTCTCGCGTCGGCCTATGACCCGGCCCGGGAGGGCGCACGCCTGGCGGCGGATATGGCGGATGCACCCGCGGACCTGCTGATCGCTGTGGGCTTCGGCCTGGGCCATCACATCGAGGCTTTTCGTGCGCGCAATCCCTGCCCGGTCATCGTCTACGAGCCCAAGCTCGCACGCTTGCGGGCCGCGCTCTCCGCGCGTCCCGACCTGAAGCTCCTCGACGAGGACGACGTCCACTTGACGGACGATCCCGAGGAACTGAGGAACCTGATCGCTGCTCGCTACACGTCGGGCCTGCGAATCAAGGTCTTTCCGCATCCATCGCTTCTGCGCCTGTCACCCGACGCGGTTCGCGAGGCAATCGAGCGGGTTGCTCGGGTGAAGGACTCGATCGATCTCGTCTCCAACACACGTCGGGTGATGATGGCGGATTGGGCTCGCGGTACGATCGCCAATGCCCGCCACTTGATCGGCAATCCAAGCATCTCGAGCCTGGCGGGTTCGTTGGCCGGTGCACCCGCGGTCGTCTGTGCCGCCGGGCCCTCGCTCGACCAGCAGCTTCCAAAGCTCGCGGCGGTACGCGATCGCGTCATCGTGATCGCCATCGGTCAGAGCCTTCGCAGCCTTCGCAGGGCAGGCATCGAGCCGGATTTCGTTCACGTGGTCGAGAGTCAGGACGTTGCCCACCAGCTCACCGAGGCGGGCGATATCGGGAATGTCCAACTCGTTCTGCCGCCCCAGGCACATCCTTCGCTTTTTTCGCTTCCCGTCCAGCAGCATTGGGTCGCCTTCCAATCTACGAATCCGTTTGGATGTTGGATCGCACATCAGCTCGGCGAACGCGATTTCCTGCCTTCTTCCGGAACCGTCGCCCAATGCGGCCTGCATCTGGCCCGTGTGCTCGGTTGCAATCCGGTGGCATTGATCGGGCAGGATCTGGCCTTCACGGGCGGCAGGCTCTACGCGGATGGATCCGCCTATCATGATGTCGGTTTTCGCACGCTCGAGGACGGCAGCTATGAGTACACCAATCTTCGAGGAAAACTCGAAGCTCTAGGTCGAGCGAATCCACAACAGAAGATGGGGGGTGAGCTCATCTGGGTCGAAGGATGGGACGGAGACCCGGTGCCCACGAATAAGGCCTACGCTTCCTTCCTCGATCACTACAGGGATATCAGTCCCTTCTTCGCCGGCCAGGGCGTGACCCTGGTGAACTGCACCGAGGGCGGCGCCCGGATCCCAGGCCTGATCCACTCTCCGTTCCAGCAGTTCCTGGATGAATACGCCCGCAAGCGATGCCACGTTGCCGGGGTGCTTTCGGAAGTGTCGAATAGCTTCCTTCCTGCATCGGTGGCCAGTTTCGATGCCGCGTTCGTGAACGTTCGTCGTGAGCTTCGGGAACTCGACCGGGAGTGTGGTCGGGGTCTCGACCGCGCCCGAAAGGCACGTCGTGAAATCGGGCGCGGAGCCGAAGGCTCGCGTCAAGTGGAGCTTCTCCGTCTCGTCGCGAAGAGCGAAAGGAAGATCGAAAAGTTGGTCTCCCAGATCATGCTCCTGGATGCGGTGGTCCAGAGAGAACTGCATGAGGTACGCCGGGAGCTGGGCAAGCTCAGTTCCGTCAAACCCGATCCCGAAATGATCACTTCGGAAGCAGAACTCCTGCTCGAAGCCACCCAGAAAGCCATTCGCCGCACGGCCGACCTGATCGACATCCTGGAACGCGAGATCACCGACATCGAATGAGTCAACCAGCGGGGACGGAGTTTACAATTGACTTTCCTCTGAAAAGTCAATTGTAAACTCCGTCCCCGCTGGTTGACTCATTGCTCGAAGGCTTGCTTGGAATAGCTGAAGCTCGTGTCGTTCTGGTTTCGGCGGCGGGCTTCCGCAGATTTCGGCGTGTGCTTCTTGTAGCCGCCGGTGCGAATGAATTGATCGTCTGAGAGGCCCAGGTCCAGTCGATCGTTCAGTCTCGAACAGCCGGCCTGGATCTCATCGAGGATCTGCTGGTCTTCGAGTTCGGTCATGTTCAGGCAGATGTCCTGTCGCTCGGTGATGGAATCCAGGTAGGCATCCTCATCTCGGATGAGGCCCTGGCGCAGGGCGTAGGTGTACATCTCCGTGTCCGGTAGCGGCAGCAGAAAACCGACGCTGGGGTAGACCCCGTTTCGTTCGCACAGGTCGAAGGTTTCGCGAATCGTGTCGAGGGTTTCGATCGGGTATCCGAGCACGACGCTCGTATTCGACGTGATCCCGGCCTGCCGCAGGATGCGGACCTGCTCCTCGAAATACTCGACGCGGACACGCTTGTTCATCATCTCGAGGATCCCGGCATTCCCAGATTCGAGCGAGTAGCCGAGCGTTCGGCATCCGGCCTCACGGAATTTTTCGGCGACGGCCAGCCTGCGCTCGAAAGGGATCTCGGGATTCCCGAACAGATCCGTACGCACGGAAGCACTCCAGGCAAAACGAAGGCCCGAGTCGAGAATGGCGTCGATCATCTTCTCGGCCTGGGAGAGCTTGTAGAATGTGAGATCGTCCCAGAAGTTGATGTAGTTCGCGCCGTAGCGCTCGATGTTCCGGCGGACCTCCTGGAGGATTCCTTCCGCGCAGCGGTGCCGATAGGGATCGTGCTTGTAGACGATGTGACAGAACGTGCATTTGAAGACACAGCCGCGAGCCGTAGCCACGGGCATCGTTCGCCAGGTCTCCGGGCCCTCGCCGATTCCCCAGGCCGAGGGGGCATCGGTCTGGCCAAAGTAGGTACCGATCTCGAAGAGGTCCCAATCGGGCATCGGAAACTGGTCGACACGCGCCGCTCGTCGCCGCGGCGTGTGGACGGGTTTGCCACCTGCACCGCGGAGCACGATGCCCTCGACTTCCTCTAGAGAGCTTCCATTGTGGAGCGCGTCAAGCACGGCGACGGTCGTCAGCTCGCCCTCACCCACGACCACGACATCCGCTTCGGAGTTGCGCAAGAAGAGTTCCGGCACGGAGCCTGCGACGGAGTTGCCTACGATCTGCTTCGCATGAGGCGCATTCTTCCTCGCCATCCGCGTGAACGCCTTCATCCACTTATAGTGCGTAACGATCGAGCCGGTGAGAATCGCGTCCCAGCGGTCCTCGGCGAGGAATCTTTCCACCTCCGCATCAGCCTGGTCGTGCAGGCCGATGTCCAGCACCTCCACGTCGTAACCCGCTTCACGAACCGTCGTCATCACGTAGGCCAGGCCCACCGGGAGGTATCGTGTCGAGTGGCCGGGCCGCAGGTTCGGATTCACGAAGAGAAGACGCATGGAATGTTCCTCACCACTGATAGGGTGTCTGGGGTACGTGCGCGTTCCAGCCGACCCATTCTGGGTGGGCCGAAAGACATCGCTCGATGGCATCGAAGCCGAAGGCCGGATCGCGTTCGTGGAGTTCGTCGAAGACTGCGGAAACGAGCCGGTAGTCGTCGGCAGTATCGACAGCCAATCTCCAGGCACGTCGGTCGGGGCTCCGATCGAGGAAGGCTACGGCGCCGTGCGCCGAGCCCCGCCACAACCACGGCGTGACATGTTCGCGTTCATAGGGGTCCCGGGCTTCGCGATCGGCATGTAGAAGCGCATCGCCGGCGATGGCTTCGGCATCCAACCCGATCGGAAATCCCGATTCGAGGGCGGTCGAAGCCAGAACGACCTGGAGGTGCGAACGCATCTCCAGCACCGAGGCTCCAACAGCCGGATCGTAGAGCGGGCAGTCGGACGTCACGCGGAGCACGACCGACGCCCCGGTCTCCCGGATCGCGATCGCCGTACGCGCGAGTACGTCGTCCTCCGGGCCCCGGACGAGACGAACCCCCGGATGCAGGGCGACCACATCGGCAACAGGATTCTGGACCTCTCCATCCGGAATGGCTACGCAGATCTCGTCGACGCCCGGGGTTCGTGCCACGCGTTCGATCACGCGAGAGAGGAGAGGCGCACCTGCCAGCGGCAAGCAGACCTTTCCCGGTAGGCGCGTGGAGGTTGCCCGTGCCTGCAGGATGGCGACGACGGGCCCGCTCATGATGGCTCCCCGAGCTGCTCCCAGGCGAGGGGTTCCCCGCGCTTCAAGGCACGCAATGCGGGGCGTCCCAATACGTTCTCGAGATGACGCGGCTCCAGGCCAAGCGCAGGCCGGATGGCCCGAATGGTTTCGCGGGTGATCCGGTCGCCCGCGGCCACATCGCGCACGATGTACAGGGAGCGCCGATAGATCCGGCTGCTGTCTTCGCTAGGTGCGCTCGCACAGTGGCCGGTGCCCAGGCCGCTCCACGCTTCTCTCACGTCGCGAACCATCGTTGCAAACTCGTCAGGCTCGAGGCTGAAACCCGCGTCGGGCCCACCATCGGCCCGACAGAGCGTGAGATGCTTTTCGATCACGCTTGCACCAAGGGCGACTGCGGCGACCGGCGCAGCGGCCGTCAGGCTATGATCCGAGAGGCCCGTGACGACGTCGAACTCGGCGGCGAGCGTAGCGACGCGGCGAAGATTCATTTCGTCGGGTGGAGTCGGGTAGCCGCTCACGCAATGCAGCAAGGCGAGGTCCGAGGCACCCGCATTTCGCGCGACATCGAGAGCGCGCTGGATATCGTCCTGCTGGGCCATTCCGGTGGAAAGGATGAGTGGCTTTCCCGTGTCGGCCGAGCGAGCAATCAGCTCATGGTCGCCGAGCTCGAAGGACGCAATCTTGTAGGCAGGTGCGTCCAGGCTCTCCAGGAAATCGACAGCGGCAGGGTCGAAGGGCGAGCTGAAGACCGCCATGCCCAGCCTGCGTGCCCGTTCAAAGAGTTCGAGATGCCAAGCGGCGGGAGTCTCCGCTTCAGCGTAGAGCTCGAAGAGGTTCCGTCCACTCCAAGGTCCCTCTTTGATCGAGAAGCCCGGCCCTGCAAGATCCAGCGTCATGCTGTCCGCGGTGTAGGTCTGAAGCTTGATCGCGTCCGCTCCGACACCGTGGGCCGCATCGACGATGGCGAGGGCGCGGTCGAGCCGGCCAAGGTGGTTGGCGGAAAGTTCCGCAACCACATACGGGGGAGCGTTGCCTCCGATCGCACGCCCTTCGAGATGAAAGCCGTTCACGGTGCAGCACCGAGTGGTCGAGCAGGGCGACGCCCACGCCGCAGGATGTCGAGCGCCCCCGGTCCTTCATTGAACAGCAGATCGATGGCACTGGCCTGGGCAACAAAGCCGTCGCAGCTCTGCCTGTACACGGGCAGCTCGAAGGATTGGATCGAAACGTCGATTCCGCGGCCGCGGAACGGCTCCTGGTCTTCGGGGAGGTATGCCTCGGTACCCGGGGCAGAAACGTATTGGTCGGCTCCGAGTTCCTGGCAGAGCGCGGCCAACCGCTCGCCGCGGCGACTCCCGGCTTTGAGTCGGGAAGAGAGGTGGGTTGGGACCTCGATGGCGAATTCGCCAAAGAGCCATTCTATGAGGGCCAGGTTCAGTTCCGCGAGCCCAGTCCAACCTTCGGGCCGAGACAAGATGGCTTCGAGCCTGGGGCAGTACTCGTCGAAGAACGGCGCCTTCGCGTAGGCATGTGCCAACGCGCGCAGATGTTTGCGCCAGAAGTCGGGGCGCTCGATCTCGACATCCCGGATCGTCTGGCCGCGCAGGCCTTTTACCCGAACCGGAACCGTGAGCCATTGCAGGGCTCCGGCCGCGACGATTCGATTGCGCTGCTGCCAGCTGCGATGCGCAAAGCTGGCGTCATCGAGGAAGACGAAGACATCTACCTGATCGGCGAGATCGAGGTATCCAGACCAGGGCAGGTAGGTTGGCTGCATGATGGCCAAACGCATCAGCGGTTCGCTCCGGAGAGCCGTTCTTCGATGGCTGCCGCAACGCGATCGGCGCCGCGTCCATCGAACAGGCGCATGCCCGAAGCCGCCAACGCCTCGGCCTGCCGAACATCCGAGAGGAGCTCTCCGACGCGAAGCCAGGTTTCTTCCGGGGCGCCGCGTGGATCGAGCCCGCAAAGAGCGTCCAGCTCATCCAACCAGGCGATTTCCTCGACGAGGTCCCTTTCGTTCGGAAACGCTACGCATGGGGTACCGAGTGCCAGAACCTCCGGCACGATCATGCCTCCGGTGACGACGGCGACGGAAGCCGTGGCTAGCCGGTTGGCGAGGGCAGAGCCCGAGAGGTTGCAGCCGAGCCAGTGGCCTCCTTCTTCGCAGAGAATCCGGAGCCGGTCGTGTTCTGCGAACGAGGCTCCGACGACGACGTCGATGGATGGTTGGCCGGAAATCCCAGACGCAACCTCGAGTACGCCTATCAACCAACGCGCAGCGTTGCCTCCCGAGCCAGCCGCTAGAAGCAATCCGGGCTTGGATCGTTCATCCCTGATCCGTCGTTCCTTCGAGAAGGCCGGACGCAAGAGAGCGTACTGGGGCCCACACAACCGAAGGACGCCTTCACCGAGCTTCGGGTAGGCGTAGCGAGAAGGGGGGCCACCACCGGCGACCACGATATCCGCGGAAGCAATGTCGCCCCCATCGTCGATCACCACCTTCAGCCCCGGGATTTCGAGGTCCGCGACACGGGGGTTCGGATGATCGATGATGGTGACGCTGGCCTCGGCGGCGAGCTCAGCAAATCGTTCGGACGGCTCGATTTCTGCGTTGGGGAAGAGTGATCGCAGCTCCGCCCCTTCGCCCACGACGATCAGCGGCTCGTCCGAAGCCAGTGCATCGACCAGGGCAGCCGACCTCACGGCGTGGCCCCGGCCGATCTCGGCATTTGCCTCCACCCGGAGGAGGATCTTTCGCGCCTCACGGAGCATCACGTCATCGCACCGCCGTCACCAACCAATCATCGTCGATGAAGTGACCGTCCTGGCGGCTGACGCTGCGGCGGTTCACCTCGATACGATGAAAGGGCTCGAAAAGCCGCCTCAATGTCGGCTCTTCGAGAAAGGTGAGTTCGAGGCCCGCCTCGGCATCCGCGGGTGTGCCATCTAGAGCATTGATTCGGCAGCGCTCCGGGCCTGTCGGCGTTCCAAAGCCTCTACGCCAATCCGCGGTCGTTCGAGTAAAGCAGAGGAAGCGCCCGCCGGGCTTCAATGAATCGGCGACGCGCGCGATGGATGCGCCGATCCGCTCGAGAGGCGCATAGCAGTACACGCTGTACGAGAGCACGGCGTCGAAGAAGCCAGGAGGAAAGTCGAACGTATCGACGGCTGCTAGCTGGGCATCGATCTGGAGGCCCTCCGAAGCGGCGCGTTGTGTCGTCGCGTCGAGTCCTTTCTGGGAGAGATCTACGACGGACGTCTCGAAACCCTCCTGTGCGAGGAAGATCGCGTGCCGGCCAGCCCCGCAGCCCAGGTCGAGGGCACGTGCCGTTCCATCTTCCCGCCCGGGAAACGAAGTGAGTGCCCAACGCACGACGGCTTCATCCGGGTAGCGCGGGCAATATCGTTGCTTCGCGTGGAGATCGTTCCAACGCATTCGGAGTTCCGTCTGGCTGTTCATGCGTTCTGCACCGGTGTGCATTCTTTCCGCCTTGCTTTCAAATTGAAACGTCGCGGTTTCGATCGGGAACCCGAGCGACCCTCTCCTTGGCGCAAAGGCCAAGGGAAGGCTGCGAAGAGACACAAGAGCAAGACCCGTGCCCTGGCGCGCCGCTTGCATCTTCGTCCGGCTACGCCAGCAAGAAAACTGCGGCAAGGAGGTTCCATGCGCTTGATCCAGGACGGCCAGGAGGCGGAAGTCGAAGGCAAGTTTTCGAACGCGGAAGCCCTGCTTCTCCCGTTCCTGGCTCCGTCCGAGGCCGAGGCTCGGGTCGTGCTCCGCTTGTCTCTCGACGGGGAGGAAGTACCCGCATTAGAACTCGGAGATCTCTCCGAGGTCGCTCTGGGCGAATGCGAGCGGGTCGAAGTCGAGACGGCATCGGTCCGCGACGTGGCATGGAAGAGCCTGGCGAGCGCCGGGGAGTACGCGGATCGCGTCCGCGATGCGCTCCTCGAGACGGCGCAGCTGATGCGAGCGGATCGGCCGGAGGTGGCGAGCGATCATTTCGTCGAGGCCATCGACGCCATGTCGGTCTTGTTGTTCACACTTCAAGCAGCTGCGGAGCATCTCGGGCCGAAGGCGCAACCCGTGGAGGAGATCGGGATTCGGGTGCAGCCCTGGTTGGATTCCGTAGCGGATGCCCAGCAAGCCCAGGACTGGATTCGTGTCGCGGACTACCTGGAATACGAGATCGCGCCCGTGCTAGGCGAGACTCGGGGCAAGATCGCCACGATCGATCACCCCGATGCTCTGGGGTAGACGCCCCGGGCAGGATTCCATGCTTCCCCGGATCGATCTGCGACGCGGAAGATCCGATATCTGCGTAGAGGTGCGGTAGCAGGAGCGGGCTCCGCGCACGGGTAATCGAAGTGGATTTCGCTCCGGTGGGCTGTGATGGATCTTGCAACGCTGATCGGAATCGTCCTTGGCATCGGCCTGATCATAGGGGCGATGCTGCTAGGCGGTTCGATCATGGCGTTCGTGAACGCGCCAGGCCTCTTGATCGTGGTTGGCGGTACGATTGCCGCCACACTGATCAATGAATCGATGGGCCTGGTCGCTGGTGCGGCGAAGGTCTATGTCCAGGCGTTCTTCGAAAAAGCGCCTTCCGCGACCGAGCTGATCGACAAGGTGGTGGACCTGGCAGCGAAGGCTCGCAAGGAAGGGCTCGTTTCGCTGGAGGGCGAGGATATCCCGGATCCGTTCCTGGCTCGCGGGGTCCAGCTGGGCGTGGATGGTCTCGCACCGGAGATCATCAACGGAATCCTCGAGGGCGAGCTCAAGACGTTGAAGAGCCGCCATGGTCGCTCTCAGGCCGTCTTCAAATTCATGGCCTCGACCGCACCGGCCATGGGGATGATCGGAACGCTGATCGGCCTCGTACAGATGCTCCAGGCGATGGAAGATCCCGCCGCGATCGGCCCCGCCATGGCCGTCGCGCTGCTCACGACATTGTATGGCGCCATTCTCGCATTCGTCCTGTTCGCGCCCATTGCTTCGAAGCTCGAGACACGTACGAAGAGCGAAGTCGCTCACAAGACGCTCGCCATCATCGGTGTCGAATCCATCTTGAAGGGCGACAACTCGATGGTCATCCAGTCGAAGCTCGATGCCTACCTGTCGCCAGCGGATCGGGAAGCGAAGGCCGCTGAGAAATGAGCGACGACGAAGACGCCTATGAGGAGCCGACGGCCCCAGCTTGGATGGCGACCTTCGGCGACTTGATGAGCCTCCTGCTCACCTTCTTCATCCTGTTGCTCTCGTTCGCCAGCATGGACGCTCAACGCTTCGCTGAGGTCAGCGGCTCCGTGCGAGATGCTTTCGGAGTCCAGTTGGTGGTCCCAGGGAAGTTCGAGGCCATGGCGGACGACATGATCAGCCTCAACGATCGCCCGATGTCCTCGCATCTCAGCGTCATCGACGCCAAGACACGCCAGCAAATCGCGACCAAGAGGCTTGCCCAGCGCATCAAGGCCAGCATCGCGGCGAAACGCATGGATCGTCTGATCGAAGTGGACGAGACGGCCAGGGGCGTCGTGATCCGTGTTCCCGGAGAGTTGATGTTCACTTCCGGCTCCACCGAGCTCCGGGTCGAATCCCTGGTCTTTCTCCAGGAAGTGGCCAGCCTCATCAACGGCACGCCCGATACCGTCGCGATCGAGGGCCACACGGATTCCTCGCCCTCTTCCTCGACCACCAACAACTGGCAGATCTCGACGTCTCGCGCGGTAGCGACACTCGAATTTCTCGTGGACGTGGCTCGGGTGGATCCGGCTCGTCTGCAGGTCACCGGCTTCGCCGATACCAGGCCCATCGCCTCGAACGAAGATGCCGAAGGCCGAGCAAGGAACCGCCGCGTGGAGTTCACCTTCCTCCACAATCAGGAGCCGACGGGCGGTTAGGGGGAAATTCTTTCCGCCCGACCTTTCTCCTTGAAACACCTGAAACGATTGGCTGAAAAGGGGCGAAAGGCCAACAAAAGGCCTCTCCCGAGATCCAGTCAGGACGGAAAAGTCCAAGAATATCGTCAAGGTGGCCCGTTCCCCCGCCGATCCATGAGCCCATGATCGCAGCCGGCACTGTCTCTGCCGCCGGCAGTTATTCGCGGAAACGCGAGCGGGGTGGCTCCAAAATGAACGGACGGTGGGAAGAAAAGGACAGGCGGCAAGTGAACGCATCGCTGCCGACTGTATTGGTCGTCGACGACGAGCCTTTGGTGCGCCGCGCCCTCGCGCGGGCATTGAAACGACTCGACGTTCGACCGATCGAAGCCGGCGACATGGCCCAGGCCATGGCCTTGCTTCACGCCGAGCGCATTCAGGGCGTGATCGCCGACCAGCGGCTCACGACCGGCTCCGGCGTGGAGTTGCTCACGACCGTGCGGGATACCTGGCCGGAGATCAGTCGCGTGCTGATCACTGGCTCGGATGATCCGCATATTGCCCAGCTTGCCATCAATCAGGCCGGCGTTTCCTATTTCCTGGGCAAGCCCTGGGACGCGGAAGCGCTGGAAGAGGTCGTCGCCCGGCTGCCCAAGATCATCGAGGAGCCGGAGCCGACCCGAACGTTGCCAACCTCGACCGGTTGGAAACATCGCTTCCCCGGAATCATCGGCGAATCCCTGGCCATGCGAGAGCTTCTCGAACTGGTCCGCAAGGTCGCCGAGACCGACAGCACGGCTTTGATCACCGGCGAAACCGGAACCGGAAAGGAACTGATCGGGCGAGCGATTCACGACGCGAGTCGCCGTGGCGAGAGGGTCTTTTCGGCCGTGAACTCCGCAGCATTTCCCGAAACGCTTCTGGAGAGTGAGCTCTTCGGACACCGCCGCGGAGCGTTCACCGGAGCTTCTTCGAACAGCAAGGGCCTTTTCGAGCACGCCGATCGAGGCACCGTCTTCCTGGACGAAGTAGCAGAGATGCCGCTCTCCATGCAGGCGAAACTACTGCGCTTCCTGCAGACCGGTGAAATCCGGCCCGTGGGCGAGGAGGTCACGCGTTATGTCGATGTCCGGCTCGTCACGGCCACCAACAAGGATCTCGAAACCGAGGTAGCCGAAGGTCGCTTCCGAGAAGACCTCTACTACCGCCTTGCCGTGATTCCGGTGCATGTTCCGCCGCTTCGCGAGCGATTGGAAGATATTCCGCTTCTGGCACGACACTTCCTCGGCCAGATGGCGGACAAGACCAGCTTCCCGGTCGAGGATATCGACGACGCCGCGATGGATCGGCTCGCGGGATATCGATGGCCGGGCAACGTGCGAGAGCTCGAGAACGCGATCGAGCGCGCCGTTGCATTGTGTCGCACGGGTCGGATCGAGGTGGATGACCTTCCGCTTCATGTTCGCGAGCCGAAGCGGCTCGTCCTGGATACGGGAATCCAGAGCCTTCCAGGTATCGAGCGCCGCCACATCCTGGAGACACTCGACAAGGTCGGATGGAATCGGAAGCGAGCCGCTGAGCTGCTGCAGATCTCAACGACGACTCTGTGGCGACGCCTGAAAGAATTCGGAATCGAGAGCGACGCCCACGTGCGCGCCAGCCGCTTGCCGTTGAACGGTTGAAGTGATCGGACGGTAGGGAGAAAGCATGGCAGACGAAGAAACCGACGAGACGACCGTAGAGGGCGACGGCGAAAAAGCCGGCAAGCCCTGGTTGCTGATCATCATCGCAGCATTGGTTGCATTGGGGATCGGTGCGGGCGGGACGTTCTTCATGTTGGGTGGCAACGAGCCGGCCGCGAGCGGGACCGAAGTCGCATCAGAAGACGGAGAACCCGAACCCATCGAGCCCGACATCGAGTTCAAGGAGCGTGTCTTCTCCCTGGATCCCTTCGTCGTGAATGTCACCGGCGAGGGCTATCCGCGATATCTGAAGATGCAGGTTGCCTTCGAGATGAACACCTCTGAGGGAAAGCTGGAGATCGAAAGCCGGGTAGCCCAGGTGCGAGACACGACCATCTTGTTGCTTTCCAGCAAACGCCTCTCCGACATCAGCGATTTCGAGGGCAAGGCGTTGCTGAAAGACGATCTACGGGATCGGGTGAATTCCCTGCTCAAGAATGGGCGGGTCGAATCCGTGCTCTTCACCGAGTTCGTGGTGCAATAGACGATGAGTGAAACCGAGACCAAAGAGCTGCTCAGCCGGGAAGAGCTCGCCGCTCTCCTGGATGAGCTGCGCGCGGGCGCGGGAACGGCGAATGCCTTCCCGGAAAGCTCGAGCGGGCGCCTTGTGCCCCTCACCCGCCTTCTCGGTGAATTCGCAGACAGTCAATCCAGGGCACTTTCGACTCTGCACCAGCGCAGCATCGTGCTGGGCATCCTGGACGTAGCGGAAGTGTCGATGCGCGAGTTCGCAGCGACGCTGCTCCCGGTCGATCGTGTCATCCAGCTTCGGCTCGAACCCGGTGGACATTGTATCTACATGCTGATCGGGCGTTCCTTTCTGTTCGCCTGGCTGGCACTCGCCTTCGGTGCGAAGGAGAGCACGCCGGTCATCCCCGTTCCCGACCGTCACTTCACCCGGATCGAAGAACGTTTCATGCGGCGCGCTGCGGTGGAGGTTGTTCGCCACCTCGAGGCCGCGTGGAGTTTTCGCAGCCCGGTCGAGATCAAGATCGTGGATCTCCTGGATCCCGAATTCCTTCCGCAGGGCTCATCGAAGTGGGCGCTTGCCAGCTTCGAGGTCGACGGCCTCGGCGATCTCTGCCGACTGAGGGTGTTGGTCGACCATGCTCTGTATGCGGCGGATGGAGAAGAGGCCGAAGAGCCGGTCGATCAGGTCGAACGTATCGGGATCGCGGAGGGAATGCGAAACGAAGTATTGGAGATGCCCGTCTCCGTTCGTGTCGAAGCCGGCCATGCAGACGTGCCGCTCCAACAGGTAGCCGCGCTGCAGGTAGGAGACGTGATCCCGCTCGAGCGCAGCGATAGCCAAGGCCTCCTCGTAAGAGTGGAAGAAGAGCCGAAATACGTAGCGGTGCGTGGCGCGGTTGGTGCGCAGCTTGCCGTTCAACTGGTCAAGAGCCTCTAGGAGAGGATGGGAATGGAGCAGGAGAAACCGGACGAGGGCATGGTGGAGGCTACGACGGCTGCCACTGCAAGCGGCTCTCTGGATCTCGTGATCGATGTGCCCTTGCGGGTCACCGTCGAGGTGGGTTCTGCATCCATGCTCGTTCGCGAGGTCCTTCAGTTCAGCAAGGGCTCCGTGATCGAGCTCGATCGCGCCGCCGGCGAACCGGCGGATGTCTTGGTGAATGGGCGCTTGTTGGCCCGAGGTGAGGTCACGGTCGAAGACGATCGTCTCGCCGTTCGCATCGTGGAGATGTTGGTCGAGCCGCCCGGCTCTTGAGCCAGGTAGGCCGGCGCGAGGAGGGGAAGCGTTGGTCGAAACAGGATCCGCACTACTGGTGGTGCTGGGATGTCTCGCGCTTCTGCGCGTGGCACTTCAGTGGACAGGATTGGCCGGTGTCGGCGCAAAGCGCGGGAGCTTACGGGTCGTCGAGACATGCGCCCTGGGTTCGCGCAAGCGCTTGCATGTCGTCGAAGTCGAGGGCGAACGCCTGCTCGTCGGCTCGAGCGAAAGCGGGCTGGCGATGCTGCACCACCTTCCGGAGAACCCTGTCGCAGAAACGGAGCCGGTCCAGGAAAAAGAGGCACCTGCCGGCCCCCATACCTTTCGGCGCCTGCTCCAAGGGGTTGGCTCGCTGAGCCTGATCTTCCTGGCGTCGATGCTGGTCGGGGATCCCGCATTCGCAGAGAGCGGTCTCACGATCAAGCTCGACGGGCTCCAGGATCCGGAGCAGCTGAACTCGACGCTCGAGATGGTCGCGTTCTTCACATTGGTGGGCGTCGCTCCTTCCATCCTGCTCATGGCCACCAGCTTCACGAGGATCGTGATCGTGCTGGCTTTCTTGCGCCAGGCCATCGGCGTGCAGCATCTGCCGCCGAACCAGGTGTTGGTGGGCCTTGCGCTCTTCACCACGATGTTCGTGATGGCACCTCTCGGAGATCAGATCCGAGTCGATGCCTACGAGCCCTACGTCGCGCAGGAAATCGAAGCCTCGGAAGCGGCCGAACTGGCGATCGGGCCGATTCGAAAATTCCTCCTCCAATCGACCAAAGAGAAGGATCTCACTCTCTTCCTCGAGATCTCGGGAACCGGCGAAGTCGAGGATCTGGCGGACGTGCCCTTCACCACCCTGCTTCCCTCCTACATGTTGAGCGAGCTGAGGACGGCATTCGAGATCGGATTCATGATCTATCTGCCATTCCTCGTGGTCGATCTCGTGATCGCCTCGATGCTGATCTCGATGGGAATGATCGTCCTCCCGCCAATCGTCATTTCACTTCCATTCAAGTTGATGCTCTTCGTGCTGCTGGATGGCTGGAATCTCGTGCTTGGCTCGCTGATCAGCGGGCTTCGGTGAAGGAGCGGAAATGGACGTCGGACAAGTAAGCGCACTCCTCCAGGAGACCATCCGGATGTCTCTGATGCTCTCGGCGCCGATCCTGGCAACCGCATTGCTCTCGGGGTTGGCCGTATCGATCTTCCAGGCCGCAACCCAGATCAATGAACAAACCCTCTCGTTCGTGCCGAAGATCGTGCTGACACTCAGCGTCTTTGCGTTCACGTTTCCCTGGCTGATGTCGAGCCTGGTCGATTTCGGAACCCGGCTGATGGGCCAGGTGGCGGTCGGTGGCCCGTGACACTCCCGCTGGATGAGGCCTGGACGTTCGGTCTGGTCATGGTGCGCATCCTGGCGCTTACCCTGACGGCACCGTTCTTCAGCCATCAGTCGATTCCCATGCGCGTGCGCGTGGGTCTTGCCCTGGGCATCGCCATGGCCGCGGGCACCCGATTCGGAACCGCGCCGGACCCGATGCTTCTCGGCGCCGCCAGCCTCTGGGGGCTGGTCGCAAGGGAAGTCCTGGTCGGCGCGATGCTGGGTTTCGCTACCGGGCTGGTATTCAGCGGCCTCGCATTGATGGGTGAGTTCGCTTCCATCCAGGGAGGGCTCGGCGCGGCGACCGTGCTGGATCCGACCAGCGGTTCGTCTTCGGTCGTACTCACATCGATGATCCAGCTCTTCGGGGTGTTGATCTTCCTCGCGATCGAAGGGCATCATGAAGTCCTCCGCGGCCTGGCCCTCTCGTTCTCCGTTTTCCCGGTCGGGCAGATGACGTTCCACCTCGAAGCCTTCGAATCCGTCGTCAAGCTCGGCGGTGTGATCTTTCGTGTGGCCGTCCACCTCGCAGCGCCGGTGACGGCAGCCATGATCATCTCCAACGTCGCCGTGGGAATCCTGGGTCGGGCCATCCCGCAGCTGAACCTGATGGCGCTGCAGCTCCCCGCCCACGTCGGCACGACGCTGTTGATTCTGGGCCTCGGTGCGGGGCCCCTATCGGACGTGATGGCACGAACGATCCAGGGTTTTACCGGTGAGGCCATCCAGGCCGTACTGGGAGTACGTTAGGTGGCTGAAGAAGAAGCCGAAAAGACCGAGACGGCGACTCCAAAGCGCCGCGAAGAAGCCCGGCGCAAGGGTGAGGTGGCCCAGAGCCGCGAGATCCAACACGTCGTGATTCTCTCGGCTGCGGTCATGGCCTTCGGCTCGTCATTGGGCATCGGGGTCTTGACCGCGTTGGCCGAGGTGGCGCGTTCCGCCTGGACAGCGATCGCAGCTCCGCCGGAGACCCTCGCGGACTACCGCATGTTGTTGCTGAGCCACGCGAGCCGCCCGGCATTTGCGGTACTGCCGATCATGTTGCTCTTCGCTGCGGTCGGCACAGCCTCACAGGTTTTCCAGACTGGCCCGCTGCTCAGCAGTGAGGCTTTGGCTTTCAAGGCGAACCGGATGAGTCCACTTCAGGGTGCCAAGCGCATGCTCAGCCCTGATCGCTTGTTCGATCTGGTGAAGGCAATCATCAAGGTGAGCATTGTCGGCATCGTTGGCTGGTGGGTGATCGGCGGAGAGATGGACCAGGTGGTCGGCCTCGCGGATACGGGCATCGGCCCCGGGCTCGGCACGATCGGACTTCTCTCCCGGCAGTTGGCGATCGCCGTCCTTGCCGTCTTGGCCTTGATGGCGGCTGGGGACCTCTTCTACCAACGATGGCGCTACGAGAAGCGCCTTCGTATGAGCAAGCGAGAGGTTCGCGAAGAAGTCAAGCAACGCGAGGGGAACCCTCACGTACGCAGCCGCTTCCGCCAGATGCAGCGCGATCTCTCGCGTTCACGAATGATCACCGCGGTGGCAGACGCGGATGTGGTGATCACCAATCCGACGCATTTCGCCGTCGCGCTGCGCTACGAGCGGGAGAAGATGGGAGCACCGGAGGTCGTGGCCAAGGGCCGCGGGCACGTCGCCAAACGTATCCGGGAAGCGGCCAAGGACGCTGACGTTCCGATCGTCGAGAACCCGCCCCTGGCTCGGATGCTCCATCAGACGACAGAAGTCGGGAGCCCCGTGCCGGACAACCTCTTCCAGGCCGTTGCAGAAGTGCTGGCCTACATCTACCGGCTGGATCCTCGTAGGGCGGTGTCGTGGGGCGCGAACTCATGAACGCTCAGCGGAGCGAAATACTCCTGGGGACGACGTTCTTCGGAATCCTGGCGCTGCTGGTCATACCGCTTCCGCCAACGCTTCTTGATTTCTTTTTTGCGCTCTCCATCACCGTTTCGTTGCTGATCCTGCTGGTGGCGCTCTACGTCGAGAAGCCGCTCGATTTTTCAGTCTTCCCATCCTTGCTGCTGATCGTGACGCTCACCCGTCTCGGCCTGAACGTGGCCAGCACCCGCCTGATCCTGATCGGGGGCGCGGATGGCCCCGACGCGGCTGGCCGTGTCATCCAGGCCTTCGGGGATATCGCCGTTGGTGGAAACTACCTGGTCGGGATCATCCTCTTCCTGATCTTCGTGACGATCAACTTCGTGGTCATCTCGAAAGGTTCGGGCCGCATCGCCGAGGTTGCGGCGCGTTTCACCCTCGACGCGATGCCTGGCAAGCAGATGGCGATCGACGCGGACCTCAATCAAGGCATTCTCGACGAGGCCGAGGCGAAGCAGCGCCGCAAGGACATCCAACGCGAAGCCGATTTCTACGGCGCGATGGACGGTGCCAGCAAATTCGTCAAGGGTGATGCCATCGCCGGGCTCGTGATCATGGCCGTCAACATCCTGGGCGGGTTGGCCGTGGGAGTCATCCAGGGTGGGATGGGCGTGACGGACGCGATCGAAACCTACACCCTGCTGACGGTGGGTGACGGATTGGTCGGTCAGGTCCCCGCTCTGGTCGTATCGACCGCTGCCGGCATGGTCGTGACCCGCGCCGCAGCCGGAGACACGCTTTCGGCCGAACTCGGAACCCAGATCATGGCGCAGCCGCGCGCGGTCTACGGGGCGGCCGGGATGCTGGGCGTCATGGCGATGATCCCCGGCTTTCCGTTTCTGCCGTTTGCCGGGCTCGCAGCGGGAGCCGCGTACTTCGCCCGGACGATTACCGAGACACAGAAGAACGCCGAACCCGTTGAGCAGGAATTCAAGACAGTGGAACCTGAAGTTTCCGAGGAGGAAGAGGTGCGGGGAGCCCTTGCGCTCGATGATCTGGAGCTGGAGATCGGCTACGGCCTGATTCCGTTGGTCGACCCGGACCGCGGAGGTGACCTGTTGCCACGGGTGCGGGCGATGCGCAAACAGCTGGCAACGGAGCTCGGCTTCGTCATCCCGCTGATCCACATTCGAGACAACCTCCAGCTCGAACCCGGCGAGTACGCCGTGCTCGTGCGTGGAAACCAGGTGGCGCGTTCGCGCATCCCGCCGGGAAGATTGCTTGCGATCCAGCCCGGAGAAGGAGCGCCGGAGATCCCCGGTATTGCCACCAAGGATCCGGCCTTCGGCTTGCCCGCCGTCTGGATTCAGGATCGGGACAAGGAGCGGGCGACCACCGCTGGCTATGCAGTCGTCGATTCAGCCTCGGCCCTGGCGACGCATCTGGCGGAGACGATCCGTCGGTTCGCTCCGGAGCTACTCACGCGCGCCAATGTGATGGAGCTGCTCGATGCATTCTCGCGTCAATCGCCGAAGGTGGTGGAGGAGATCGTGCCCGCGTTGGTGAGCGTCTCCGTTCTGCATCGCACTTTGCGCCAACTGCTCGAAGAAGGGGTCTCGGTTCGCGACATCGGATCGATCCTGGAGACATTGGCCGAGTACTCGGGAAAGATCGAAGATCCGGACCTGCTGACCGATCTGGTGCGCGAGCGCCTGGGTCGGACGATTACCAGGCCCTTCCTCGATTCGGAGGGGACGCTGAACGTGATTACCCTCGAACCGGGTCTCGAGGAGACGTTGAAGAACGGCGTCCAGCGTTCCCAGGGTGGGTCATATCTGGCCGTCGATCCGAGCACATTGGATCGGTTGGTGCGCGGCGTCGAGGCACAAGTCCACGGGCTTCCCGCTTCCGGCGATACCGGTCCCGTTCTGCTTTCTCCGCAGCAGCTGCGCTCCCCCCTACGGCAGCTTCTGAGCCGGAGTGCACCGCGGGTGGCTGTGGTTTCCCATAACGAGCTTCCTCCGGACGTTCGGATCGTTGCGACTGGGCAGGTGGAGTTGGCCGAGGCCGCGGGTCTGCTCTGAAGAAGGGAGCTCGAATGATGCTGTCTGAGTGCTTCTCGAAGGAGAGGGGGTAAGCGATGCACATCAAGCGCTTCGAAGCGCCGACGATGCCGGAGGCGATCGCACAGATTCGCAAGGAGCTGGGCTCCGAGGCGTTGATCCTTCAAACCCGACAGATTCGTCGCGAGGGTGTGTTCGGCATGCTCGCAAAGCCGGTGGTCGAGGTGACGGCGGCAGTGGACCGCGAGCAGTTCGCAGCTGAGAGTCGTGGCGTGGTACAGGAGGGGGCCAGGCAAGAGCAGGGGTGGCGCGAGATCCAGGTCGCTCGGACTCTGATCGGGCCCATCGAAGCCGAGGTGAAGGCCGTACGCAAGACGGTCGATGCGCTGACGATTGGCGGCGGAGAACCACTGACGATCGCGGCCGAGGTCGCCGAACTCCGCCAGATGGTGGCGGACTTGAAGCGCCCCAATATGGCCGGTGCGCGCCCGTATCTGAACGTGTTCCTGGCGGCCGGGCTCGAGCCGCGTCACGCCTTTGCTCTGGCGGCTGAGGCCCAATGCAAGGAGAACATCCCTGCCCATGAAGCATGTGTGTGGAGTCTGGCGTCCCGCATCGAGGCTCGCCTTCGGCCGGAACGGGACGACGATCCGAGAATCACGATGGTCGTCGGACCGACCGGAGTCGGAAAGACGACGAGTCTGGCCAAAGTGGCAGGATTGCGTTGCGCTTCCAAGCGCGATCTCGCCGTCGTGACGACGGATGCCCATCGCTACGGCGCCGAGCTTCTACTTCGCCGCTTTTCACGCGATCTCGAGGTCCCGTTCGATGTGGCCGTCTCGCCGGAATCGCTCGCTGAGCGCTCCAAGCAGTTCGCGAAGCGCCATGTATTCATCGATACCGCCGGTCGGAGCCCCGGCGATACGAGCTGTATCCCGGAACTTCGAGCTCTTCGAAATGCGTTGCCCGATGAAGCACGGGTCCAGCTCGTGATTTCCGCCACGACGAAGGAAGAGGATTTGCGCGCGCAGGTCGCACGGTATGGCCCCTTGGCCCCTGACGGGTTGATCGTGAGCAAGACAGACGAGAGCTCGGGCCTCGCGAACGTCGTGAATCTCCTTCTCGATGATGAAGCGCCGCCGCTTTCGTGGCTCGGCGTCGGCCAGAAAGTCCCCGGGGATCTTCGCGTTCCAGATCCGTTGGAGCTTGCTGAAGGCCTGCTCGGAGCAGCCGCGTGACGCAGGGAAAATTGATTTCGGTCGTCAGTGGAAAAGGCGGGGTCGGCAAGACCAACCTCGTGGCGAACCTGGCTGTGGCCGCTGCGGGCCTCGGTGCGCGCGTATTGGTTGTTGATGGAGACCTGGGCCTTGCCAACGTAGACGTCCTGCTGGGCCTTACTCCACTTCGGACAGTGGCCGACGTGCTGGAGGGCGGCTGTAGCTTCGAGGAGGCTTTGATCTCGGGGCCTCGCGGAATCAAGCTGATGCCCGCGGCATCCGGCCGGATGGATCTACCGGCCTATCGTCCCGACGCCCTGGCCGGACTTCTGATTCCGCTGTTCGAGGCCACGGAGCAATTCGATCTGGTGTTGGTCGATGGAGGTGCAGGGGTGGGCCCGGCCGTCGTGACCCTCGCTGCCGCCTGCGACCGAGCGCTTCTTCTCGTTACCCGCGATCCGACCAGCCTGGCCGATGCCTACGCCACGCTGAAAGTGCTGGATCGCGAGGCGCCAGCCTTGCCTGTCGAAGTCGTTGTCAATCAAGTTCGCGGTGAACTCGAGGCGCGTGGAATTCACGAACGCCTCGAGCGCGTGTCGACGCGCTTCCTGGGCAAGAGCCCGCACTACCGCGGATACCTGCCGCAGGATCCAAGGCTCGCCGAGGCTGCCGCTCGCCAACAAGCAGTGGTCGAAGTCTTCCCTGGCGCGCCTTCTTCCGAGAAGATCGACCGGCTGGCGCGACACTTGTTGGCCGGCCTCGACCCCGCCAGACGCGGGGAGCGGCCCTTGCTCACAACGAACCCGATTTCCCCCGCATCCTGAGGGACACCATGAACGAGCGACTCAAGCCCTATCTCGCTGTCGTCGGAGATCTTCCCGGAATCCCCGCCGTCGCCAGCAAGGTGATGACGGCAGCCGCCGACCCCAACACGAGCGCGGACGATCTTCGCACGGTGATCGAAACGGATCCCGCTCTTGCTGCGCGCATCTTGAAGGTCGCGAACTCGTCGCTCTACGCATTTTCGCGGGGGATCGAGACCCTGCGGCATGCGATCGCCCTGCTCGGTTTTCGAACCGTGGAGAATCTGGTGATGGCTGCATCGTTGCGCGATGTGTTCCAGAACTTCGGGCTCTCCGAGAAGCTCCTTTGGGAGCACTCGACGCTTGCCGGCTCGGTGGCGGCGCGCCTCTCGAGCTACGGACTCATCGATGTCGAGCGCGAATCGGCCTTCACCGCGGGCTTGCTTCACGATCTCGGGAAGATCGCCCTGGCGAATACGGCCCGCGAGCAATACAGCACGATCATCATGCGCACCTACAACGAGGGCATTGCCTTCCGAGATGCGGAACAGGAAGAATTCGGCTTCGACCACGCGGAACTGGGTGCTCTGGTAGGCGAAAAATGGAAACTGCCGGAGAAGTTGGTTGATGCGATTCGCTTTCATCACCACGATCCCGCGGACTATCCGGACGGGCCCCCGGAGGCCGGTCGATTGATCGCGCTGACCGCCGTCGTGACCCGCTGCTGCAGCCGCCTCGGCTATGGGAGGCGCGGCGCGATCGAAGCGATCGACGTCATGGAACTCCCCGCATGGAGCTATCTGGATCTCGGTGCCGCCGACATGGATCCCATCCTCGAACTCGTCGAGGAGGAGGCGAAGAACGCAGAAGGTCTCTTCGGCTGAATTTCGCCCCATCCCACGGGAGGCTCGTCATGGAGAGCAGTTCGATCACCCCTCGACCGCCTACGGCCGCCGTTTCCCAGGTGCGGAAACCCGGCGAACGACAACCTGGCCGTCGTCGATTCGACGAAGAACGGCGCAAGGCCTTCCGTCGTAGTCACGTCGATGAGGAGGGTGAAAACCCCGACGCGGAGCTCCGCCTTTCGCAGGATGCTCGTAAGGCCAAAGCAGGGCTCGAAGACGAGCCGTCTCGCGAAGTCGATGCCGAGGATTCGGTTCATGATGTCCGCGGCCGACGCCTCGACATCCGGATTTGATTTCTGCGGTTCAAGCTGAAACGCTCGTGAAACGATCGAGGGGCATACTTGCCGCCTGGTCCTCCCCGTCCGTGCTCCGGAGCCGTCTAACGATTCGAAACAGGGTTAGACGGGCCTCACCTGGCAACTTCTTCCCACTAACAAGTGGCATGAGTCTTGCTCTTTCGGTCCTCGACGTTTCCCTTCCAGGAGGCCCGAGTTGGGTACCGAGCTCTACGTTTCGACATCCGGAGCCATCGCTCGTCTCCAGCAGCTCGAGTTCACGGCCAACAATCTGGCAAATGTGGACACTCTCGGTTACAAGGCCGATCGGCCCCAATTCCAGGCTGCTCTCGAGTCGCAGATCTTGAATGGCGCTGGGGAGGCAGCTTCGGGGGAGCCGGCCCGTTCTTTCGTGGCACTGGCTGGAGTGACGAGCGATCACAAGGCGGGCAGCATCGCGGGCACGGGCCGAGCGCTCGATGCGGCCATCGAAGGCCCCGGCTTCTTCGCCGTCGAGACCCCTGGCGGCATCCGCTACACGCGCGCGGGTTCCTTCATCGTGGATCCAAACGGCACACTCTCGACGCTCGATGGCCGGCCTGTGCTCGGAGACGGCGGGCCGATTCAGGTGGGAACCACCCAGGCCGAAATCCGTCCCAGCGGAGAGGTCGTGGACAGCCAGGGAGATGTGTTGGGTCAGCTGCGGGTCGAAGTATTCGACGATCCGCGCATGCTCCAGAAGGAGGGCGCCAACCTCTTCCGCGCGCCCCCGAACGCAGTCGGTATTCCAGCAGAAACGGTCCACGTGCTGCCCCGCTCGGTGGAGCGGTCGAACGTCAAGGCCGTTGAGGAGTTGGCAACGATGATGATCCTGCAACGCCAGTTCGACGCCAGCATGCAAGTCATGAGGGCGGATGACAATTCAACAGATCAGCTGATCCGGGAGTTCGGACAATGAGGGCAATGTTTACAGCGGCGACCGGCATGGACGCCCAGCAGCTGCGCATCGATACGATCGCGAATAACCTTGCGAATGTTTCGACGACAGGCTTCAAGAAAAATCGCGCCGAGTTCCAGGATCTCTACTACGAGACCCTTCAAGCTCCGGGCGCTCAATCGGCAGACGGCGCAACCCTGCCTACCGGTGCCCAGGTGGGCCACGGCGTGAAGCTCGGCGGCATGAACCGCGTCTTCAGCCAAGGCCAGGGAACCAACACGGGCCGGGATTTCGATCTCTCGATCGACGGTGACGGTTTCTTCCAGATCACGGATACCGGCGGCGAAGTTCTCTACACCCGAGATGGCTCCTTTCATCTGGATTCCGACGGAAACCTGGTGAATGACCAGGGGAATCTGCTGGATCCCAACATCCAGATCCCGATCGACGCCCTGCAGGTGACCGTGCTCCAGGATGGGAGCGTTTCGGCACTGATTGCAGGTCAGACAGCTCCCCAGGAACTCGGCCAGATTGAAATCGCCCGCTTCGCCAATCCTTCCGGACTGCGCGCAGTCGGTGGAAACCTGTTCGTGCCGAGCGAGTCGTCGGGAGATGCAGAGACCGGGGCGCCTGCCAGCACGGGTTTCGGCACGATAAGCCAGGGCTTCCTGGAATCCTCCAACGTCAACATGGCAGAGGAGCTGGTGAAGATGATCCTCGCCCAGCGAGCCTTCGAGGTGAACAGCCGAGTGATCCAGGCCGGTGACGAGATGCTCCAGACCGCAGCGAATATCTGATGCGTTGGTTCCTGTCGTTGGCTTTCGCTCTGGTCCTCGTCAGTGCGCCTGATCGGGTGGCCCTGGCGACGCCTTCGAGCTCTCCGTTCGGTGTTCGCGAGGCGATCATCACGTATCTGGAGGAGCGAGCGCCCATGCCGCCCCGAAGCATCGAAGTGCCGCCGTTGGCGAGCTTCTTCGTGCCGGGGCTCTCCGATGCGGATGTCGACATCGAGTTGAGCTCCCATCCCAAGGCACCGCGGCTTGGGCGAGTGCCGGTGACCGTGACGCTGGTCTCCAGTGGCCGCATTCTGCGTAGGGGCGTGGTCAATGCCCAGGTACACGCAGACGTTGCGGTCGTCGTTGCTGCAGCGCCAGTCCAGCGCGGACAGAGGATTCGCGCCGAGGATTTGAAAATGGAGAGCCGGGACGTTTCTGACCTCGGCAGTGACTGGCTCGCTGATCCCACCGAGTTGATCGGCCAGCGAGCCCGGCGTCGGGTCGCACCGGGCGTGATGTGGCAGAGATCCTGGGCAGAGACACCCCCGGTCGTGAAGCGCGGAGAGTTGGTGCGCCTGCTGCTGGTGCACGGTCGCCTGCGTATCGAGGGAAAAGGCGTGGTTCGCAAGGACGCCCGGGCGGGTGAGTGGATTCGGGTGGTGAACGCCGATTCCAAACGCGAGCTACTCGGTCGGGTCGAACCGGATGGAGCCGTTCATGTGGAATTCTAGAGGTTGTTGGCTTGCTGTCCTCGTCGTCCTGTTGTCGATGGCTCAGCTGGGCTGCGTCGAATCGTCGCTACGCGACATGTCCATGCCGCGACGCTACCCGGTGCCGCCCCAGGGGCCGAAGACGCCTCCGACCGAAGGCGCCATCTGGAGCGGCGGTACAGCGGGCGGATCGTTCCTCTATTTCGACCGCAAGGCACGCGGTGTGGGAGATCTCGTCACCGTCCTGGTTGCCGAGAATCCCTCTGCGACCGGCACAGCCAGTACCGAACTCGATCACACGACGACGTATAACGCCAATTTGACTTCCGATGTGGGCTTTACCCAGTTGCTTCAACTCGGGGCAGCCGAACTCTTCAAGGTGCTCGGTGTCGACGGAGCCGGAGGCACCGCCGCACCGGGCGAGACCGTGAATGTCATCAGCGGGAGCGGCGGTAGCCAGTTCGACGGCGACGGAAAGACCGTCCGAAGCGGTCAGTTCACCGCCATCGTGACCTGTCGTGTCGTGGATGTGTTGCCCGGCGGCGTCTTTCATGTCTTCGGTCAACGCCAGATCGCGGTCAACCACGATCTGCAATGGATCACCGTCGAGGGCCTCTTGCGTCGCGAAGACATCAGCATCGACAACACGGCGCCATCCTCGGTGCTCGCGGACGCCAAGCTCACCTATGACGGGATTGGCGTGATCGACGACAAACAGAGGCCGCCGTTGATTTCGAGGGTACTCAATTGGGTCTATCCGTTCTGATGTTCCGATTCTTCGCAGCATCGATCCTGATCACTCTCCTTGCCGCGCCTGCGGCGAGCGTTCGCCTGAAGGACATCGCTTCGTTTCGGGGCGTGCGTGCGAATCAGTTGACCGGCTACGGGTTGGTCGTTGGGCTGAAAGGGACCGGTGACAAGAACGGAACCGAGTTCACGGTGCGCTCGCTCGCGAGTGTCCTGGCCCGCATGGGCATCGGTGTCGATGCTGACCAGATCCAGGTGAAGAACGTCGCCGCGGTCGTGGTTACGGCATCGCTTCCTGCGTTCTCCAGGACCGGCTCACGGATCGACTCGACGGTCTCCTCGCTCGGCGATGCCACCAGCCTGGAAGGCGGCACCCTCATCATGACACCGCTCTTCGGTGCGGATGGAGAGGTCTATGCAATCGCCCAGGGATCCATTTCCGTGGGCGGGTTTTCAGCAGGCGGCGGAGGGGGTTCGTCTGTCTCGAAGAATCACACGACCGTGGGTCGCTTGGCTGGAGGCGCGACGGTCGAGCGCGAACTGGCCTACGAGATCGATCGCAAGGATGCCTTCGATGTGGCACTGGCAGAGGCCGACTTTACGACGGCGCGGCGAATCGCACGATCCATCAACCGAGAGCTCGGTGAAGACGTTGCTGTCGCGCCAGATCCGGGGACCGTCCGCGTCAGGGTTCCGGCCCACTATCGTACGGATGTCGTGGGCTTCCTGGCGGCGGTTGAAGCCGTCGACATCGATCCTGACCACGCCGCCCGTGTCGTCCTGAACGAACGCACGGGAACGGTCGTGATGGGCCAGAACGTCTCGATCTCCAAGGTCGCAATCTCCCACGGCTCGCTCTCGGTGACGATTCGCATCCAGAACGATGTCTCCCAACCTCTGCCCTTCTCCGACGGTGAGACGACCGAGATCGTGAACGACGAGATCACGGCTGTCGAGGAGGATGCTCGGCTGACGGTGATCGACGGGCCGGTGACGATCGACGAGCTGGTGCGGGGGTTGAACGCGATGGGTGTCACGCCGCGTGATCTGATTTCGATCCTCCAGGCGATCAAGGCCGCCGGTGCTCTCTCGGCCGAAATCCAGGTGATGTAGTGGAGCCCGCCAGTCTCGAAGGCTTGCGAAGCCTCGGAGCAGAAGCCGAACGAAAGGATCCCGCCGCCCTTCAGAAGGTGGCACGGGAATTCGAAGCCCTGCTGGTAGGCGAGATGATGAAGCAGGCCGGAAAACCCATGCTAGGTGAAAGCATGCTCTCGGGCGGCTCGGCTGGACGCATGTGGCAGGAGATGTTCCTGGACCAGATCGTCCGCGAAGGCGGAGGAAGCTTTGGCATCGCCGAGGCAGTGGAGCGGGAGCTTGGCGCGACGCGTACCGATGCGGAGGAAGAAGAGTGACCCTGAACATGGCGGCCGGGATCGAAGGCCTGACGGCCGTTCTCGATGCCGAGGAAAAGCTCTACGTCGAACTACGGGATTTGCTCCAAGAGGAGCATGGCTTGATGGTGACCCTCGACGCCGAAGGCCTCGAATCCGTTGCCAGGCGGAAAGAAGAGCTGGCCGATGAAGGCCGTCTGGTCGAAGAGACGAGAATGTCGCTATGTGAGGCGATGACCCGAGAGCTCGGGTTCGAAGAAGTTCGGCCGCGCCTATCCGCGATCTGCGAGCGGATTGGCCCGGAAGGCCGTGATCTACGAGAGGCACATACACGCCTCGTCGTATTGGTCAGCGTGGTGCGCGAGCTGATGGACGCCAACAATATTCTCGCTGGAGACGCGCTCTCCCAGGTTCGCGGAACATTGCGTCTGCTCGGAGGTCTCGTGCCCTTCGAAGTCACCTACGCACCGGATTCGATTGCAGATGGCAGCCAAGCGGGGCGAGGTGGCGTGGGTCAGCTCGTTCGGCGGATGGCCTAGAAGGTCGTCATGACCGGTATCTTCGGTGCACTGGATGTCGCTCGAAAGGGGTTGATCGTCACCCAGGCGGGCGTACGCGTGGCCGGCCACAACATCGCCAACGCCAATACACCGGGGTACACCCAGCAAAGGCTGTTGCAAGCGGCAGATTTCCCCATCCGTACCGGCGTAGGCCTGCTGGGGACCGGCGTGATTTCCTCGGGTGTGCAGCGGATCACGGATCCGTTCGTGCAGGCACAGCTCGTTCGCCAACGTGGCGCGGCGGCATCTGCCGATGCTCAGGCCGGGGTGCTTTCTCTCGTCGAGGAGATCCTGAACGAGCAGGATTCGGGCGGTATCACCGCAGCTCTCGGACAGTTCTACGATGCCATCGACGATCTCGCGACGTCTTCCGCTCCTGGCGCACCCGCCGAGCGAGCGGCGCTCGTCGCGTCGACCCAGGCAGTGGTCGATACCATCAACGGAACCGACAATCGGCTGCGCGATCTGATGACCTCCACCAACAATGGAATCGAGGCCATCATCCCTCGGGTCAACGACATCCTGGCCACGATCAACACCTTGAACGGCGAGATCACACGCACGGAGATCAATGTCGCCACCCCGGCGAATGACCTGCGCGACCAACGCGACGGGTTGCTTCGGGAGCTTTCTGGCATTCTCGATATCACGTATCTCGAGAGTCCGAACGGCAGTATTTCCGTCACCATGATGAGCGGCGCGGCACTGGTCGAGGGTGGACGAGCAAGAACGTTGGGTACGGTTCCAGACCCGGCGAATCCCTTCAGCGCCGGGTTCGTCCGGATCGAGCTACAGGACCAGTCGAGCACTCGCAACATTACGGCCGAGGTCGGCGCTGGAGAGCTCGGCGGCCTGTTGCGAGCGCGCGATACGATCCTGCCTGGAGCGATCCGATCCCTCGATACAGTGGCGTACAACCTGACGACCAGCGTGAATGCTGTGCATAACGCCGGGCAGGGGCTCACTGGCGTAACGGGAGATTTCTTCACGTCGCTTCCGGTGGTTGAAGATGCGGCCCGCGATCTGACGATCGCCGCCAATATACTCGCGAACCCCGACGACATCGCGGCCGGCATCACCTCCGCCGCAGGAGACAACCAGAACGCCCTTGCTCTGGCTGCGCTACGAGATCAGAAATCACCTCTCTTCCTGCCAGGAGATCCGCCCGGACCGGCGAGCGGGCCGAGTCGGAGCATGATCGAACATGCGGTCGCAGTCGCGGTCGATGTCGGCCAACAAGCCCAGAGCATGACCTCCTCCCTGATGCAACAGGAGAAGATCGTCGAGAGCCTCGAGGATCGACGCGAGGAAGTTTCCGGGGTTTCGATCGACGAGCAGGTGACGGATCTGATCAAGCTTCAAGCCGCATTCCAGGCAAATTCAAGGGTGATCAGTGTCGTGCAGCGGCTGCTCGATGACCTGGTCAACATCCTCTAGGCGGGGGCGGCGATGCGTGTCACCCAATCGATGATCATCCGCTCTGCACTCGCAGATCTGAATCGCGCGCGCGTCCGGCTGGCGCGCACCCAGGAGCAGGCGGCAAGCGGCTTGCGCATCAATCGCCCTTCCGACGATCCGGTCGGGACGTCTGCCGCGATGCTCTTGAAATCAGGTCTCGAAGCGACCTCCCAATATCAACGCAACATCAGCCAGACCCGTACGCGTCTGGCGGCGGGCGAGAATTCGCTGGCGAATGCGACCGACCTGCTGGTCCGTGCGAAAGAGCTCGCAATCCAGGGCGCGAACGGTACCCAGAATGCAGCATCGCGCGCACAGATCGCCCAGGAGATCGAGGGCCTTCACGCGAGCATGCTTGCCGAGGGGAATAGCCGGATCGCTGGTGGCGCGCTGTTCGGCGGTTACACCACCGATACCGCACCCTTCGTCTCTTCCGGTCCCTTCGTGGACGTGCCGCCCTCATCGCCAACTGTGTCCTTCGCGGGGGACACGAACGAGATCGAGATCCAGATCGACGAAGCCGTTCGCACGCGTGCTACCTCCAATGGCCAACGCGTATTCATGGGCGACGGAGACGGCAACGGCGTGGTGGATGCCGGACGCGAGGACATCTTCCAGATGCTTGCGGATCTTCGCGACGGTCTGGCGACAGACAACGTTGCCCAGATCAATGCCGCGATCCCGAGGATCGATACCGCGATCAGTCAGATCTCTGTCGAGCGCACCCGCTTCGGCGCATCGCTCACCCAACTCGACACGTTCGAGAGGCGCCTCGACGATCGTTTCGTCGATCTCACCACACGCCTTTCGGATACCCAGGACGCAGACTCCCTGAAGGTCTTCTCGGACCTCGCCAGCCAGGAGGTTGCCTTGCAGGCGTCTCTCCAGGCCAACGGCCGCTTGATCCAGGGCACCCTGCTGGATTTCATCGGTTAGCCATGCTGGTCTTGACCCGCCGAGCCGGAGAGAGTGTTCGGATCGGTTCCGAGATCCGGATCACCGTGATCAGTTCAGCGGGAGGACAGGTGCGCATCGGGATCGAGGCGCCTGGGCGAGTTGCCGTCCACCGCGAAGAAGTCTTCGACCGGATCGTCGCGGCCAACGTCGAGGCGGCATCTGTCGAGACGGAAGATCTGGAGCGCTGGCTGCCCGCTACGGCAGCCCATGGAAATGCCAAGGGAGCCGGCAAGTGAGCGGAGCAGACGACGTAACCATGGATCACCAACGCTTCGGGCGACTCGAGATCCCGGCCGACCAGGTGCTGGCGTTCGACGGATTGCCCGGCTTCGCGGACGTGCGCCGTTTCGCCCTGCTGCGTCACGATCGTGACTCGGCCTTCCTATGGCTCGTGAGCCTGGACCGGGCGGACCTGGCATTCGTCGTAACCGACCCGCGCCAGTTCTTTCCGGAGTACGCACCGGACCTGAGCCGATCCCAACTCGAATCGATCGATGCAAAGACAACCGAAGGCATCGAGCTCTACGCGATTGCCACCGTTCGGGAGGCAGCGACGACCTTGAATCTTGCAGCGCCACTCCTGGTCAATTCACAGGCTCGTCGAGGCGCACAGGTGATCCTCGAGCGGAGCCATCACGCCACACGCGAGCCCTTGCCCATTCCGTCCGTTCCTGGCGATTCGGCAGCTCCAGAGGCGACTCAGATCGAATCGAATCCCCAGAGATAGAGGGGAAGGGGCTGGCGCTTCTCCAGCCCGTGCCATTCCCGATCGGAAAGGGCGGGTCTGAGAGCGCTCAGGTCGGCTTGCGAATCCCCTTCGAGCAGCAGGGCGAGTGCCTGCGGGTCGGAAATCTCCACGGAGCCAGTACTGCCCGTGACGCGAACTCCGCCATGAGTTCTTGCCAACGCGATCCCCTCGAGCTCGGGGACATGGGTCCGCACTTCCTTCCAAAGCCCGCGTGGATCCAACAGGCGTACCAGGCCAAAAACGCCATCGTGTTGCGCAGCCCCGGCTGTGCGCAGGCGGGCGACGAGGTCGCCATCCTCGGGTCCCGTCATCAAGCCTACGGCTCGGCGTCCAACAAGGAGGGCTTTCAGGCAGGCGATGACCCCTGCTTCCTCACCGGCCCACTCGTGGACGACCTCGGCAAAGTCGTTCCCGCGTCCGAGGGCCGCGTACGCAACCGGTTGGCCATCACGGCAGGCGACCCGAAGCTCGGATTCCGGCGCCGCCGCCAGCAGAGCGAGATCGCCGGGCCTTCGATCGGCCCGAAAACGTCTCGCCTCGTACAATGCTTCGATCGCCGGCCAGTGCGCGGCCAAGGGTTCGCTGACGGGAGGCAGCGGGTCGTTTTCGTCACAGGCGGCCAAGCGCCCCAGCACTCTCTGGTCGAGCACCAGGAATCGTTCACGGCCTGCAGGATGGAACCCCAGGCGTGCGTAGAAGGCGTGGCGATCACTCCACAGAACCGCCAGCGCGACGCCGTCGCGGAGAAGGTCCTCGACGCAGGCTTCGACACAACGTCCCGCCAGGCCCCGGCCTCTGGCTTCCTCCTCTGTATAGACCAGGCCAATCAATCCCAGCGGCAATCTCGCGTCGCCGATTCGCCCTGTCACACGGTGAACCATGGCATGGGACAAGGAATGGCCGCCGCTTCGAACGAGCCTCTGGGAGCCAGCATTCTCGGGCGTCAAGGAAATCGGGTACTCCGCCTGGAGTCTTCCCCGGATGCCGTCGCGGAGGCCGCGCTCGAGCCACGCCGTCACGCCAGGCCACTGCTCGGAGGTCACGCGACCGACCGCATCGCTTTCCCCAACCATGAATGCACTCCCGGAAGAATCGAAACCTTCTCCCGCAAGAACGGTGCCGTGCTCGCGCGCATTCTCGTCACCAGGGAACGACGAATTGTGTTCAAGGCTTTCGAGTTGAAACGTCGCTGCTTCGAAAGAATGGAGTGCCGGCCATCACATACACGCAGCACGCGTGCATGGTTCGAGGGAAGGCCGCGTGTTGATCGGAGGACGGCGAAGCCAGGAGACGGCCTCGGGCGTTTCCTCCAGGGCTCATGGCACCCGCCTTGCAGCCATGACTGCGGTTCCGGCTGTTGAAAAAGGGGAAATGCCGGGATCGGATGCCGAGTGAGCGTGCTCACGTGGTGTCCCCCCACCGGCGCATTCGAGTGAATGAGCTGGTCACCAACAATGGCCCACCAAGGATCGGTGAGCCAGGACCGTTCACGGAGGAAACAAAACCCCATGGGTCTTCGAGTCAACACCAATATCGCTTCGCTTAACGCGCAGCGAAACCTCGCCAACACGACCAACAACCTGCAGCGTTCGTTGGAACGGCTTTCTTCGGGCCTGCGGATCACCCGCGCGTCCGACGATGCAGCTGGTCTGGCGATCTCCGAGAGGTTCCGCGCCGAGGTGCGGAGTCTTCAGCAGGCGCAGCGGAATGCCAACGACGGCATCTCGCTGCTGCAGATCGCAGAAGGAGCGCTCAACGAAACGAGTGGCATCCTGACGCGTCTGCGCGAACTCGCCATCCAGTCCGCGAACGGCACCCTCGGGGCTTCCGAGCGCACCACGCTGGACAATGAGTTCAACGACCTGGTGTCCGAGATCGGACGAATTGCCCAGGTTACCGAGTTCAACGGCACGGCGCTGTTGGACGGTACTGCCGCCAGCGTCACCTTCCAGGTAGGCGTGGACAACACGGCCAATGACCAGATCACGGTCACTGGTGTGAATGCCACGTCCACGGGTATTGGTGTCGATACGGCTGGTATCGATACGGTAACCAACGCCCAGGCGGCCCTGTCGTTGATCGACTCGGCCATCGGCACCGTCGCGTCCTTGCGCGCCGGTTTCGGTACCGCCCAGAATCGCCTCGAGTCCACGATCCGTTCGATCGCAGTCTCGGTGGAGAACACGGCGGCTGCTGAGTCCCGGATCCGGGACGTCGACATTGCATCCGAGACGGCCATCCTGACGCGGAACCAGGTTCTGCAGCAGGCCGGTATTTCGGTGCTCGCCCAGGCGAATGTGTCGACGCAGAACGCGTTGGCGCTACTCCAGTAGATCCTCTCCGTGGGGAGCGGCGACGCGGTCGCTTTCCACACCCCTCGTTAGCCCCGAGGGCGGGTCCGACCCCCGCCTTCGGGGCCACCGCGTCCAATTGAGGAAGGACACGCGAGATGGGAATTCGAGTCGGTGGGCTTTCGTCGGGGCTTGATACGGAAGCCTTGATTTCTGCCTTCATCAAGTTCGAACGGCGGCCGTTGGAGCTGGTCGAACAGCGCAAGGCCGAGGTCGAAAACCAGAAGTCGCTCTTTCGTGATCTCAATACGAAGATGCAGGCACTCCGCGACGCAGCCGCGGCCATCGACAATCAGAACAGCCTGCTCAGCGGCCCGACTCTCGATGAGGAATTGCTCGAGTTCACAGTCGGCTCTTCCAACGATGTGGTCCTCACCGGGAACGCGACCGGAAACGCGACACCGGGAACCATCGACGTCCAGGTGGACCAGCTCGCTACGGTAGGCCGGCGCTTTTCAGCCGCCTTCGGATCCGATACGTCGACGATCGCCAATTCGGGCGAGACGATGACGATCGACTATGGCGGAGCGGCGAATATCGACATCACGGTCGGTGCCACCGGGGCAACCCTCCAGGATCTGAAGGACGCGATCAACACGGATGCCAACAACCAGGGCAACGTGCGCGCCGACATTCTCTTCGATGGGACCAACTATCGTCTCATCGTCTCCGGCGCGAATACAGGTGCCGCGAATGACATCAGCGCGACGACGACGATCTCGGGCCCCGCAGCCTCGCCATTCGTCGACGTGGCCCTCGACCAGGCCGCACAGGATGCGCAGATCACCGTATTCGGAAACATCACGATCAACCGCCCGGAAAACGACATTACCGATGTCATCCCAGGCTTGACGCTGAAACTCCACACGGCGGATCCCGGAGTTCCCGTGACGCTCGACGTCCAGCGGGATGACGAGAAGCTCACGGAAAAATTCCAGGCCCTGGTCGATGCCTACAACTCGGTCGTCGATTTCGTCACTGCCCAGAGCCGTTTCGATGAGGATGCGAACAAGGCGGGCCCCCTCTCGGGAAACCCGACATTGCGAGGCATTCAGTTCGCCCTGCAGACGGCTCTACAGGGCAGTAGTTCGAAGCCCTATGCGTTCTCGGGCAACCCCATTCGCTCGGTCG
Organism: bacterium; assembly: GCA_024228115.1. Classification (NCBI taxonomy): domain Bacteria; species bacterium. The sequence continues at coordinate 33,568 of JAAETT010000054.1, read as the reverse complement.
GCGAGTTCGGAATCGAGCTCGGCTCGGATGGCCGGCTCAGCTTGAACGCGACCGAGTTGACCGAGAAGCTCGACGAAGATCCCTTTGCGGTACGCCAGTTCCTGGCCGGCCTGGGCACGGGAGTTTCCACGGACGACGGCGTGGCGACGGCCGTGGCACGCGCGATCGACGTCTTCATCGAAACGGGCAGCGGGATTCTCGCCAACATCGATAGCAGCCTGGATACGAGAATCTCGAACTTCGACGTGCAGATCGAGCGCTTCGAAGCGCGGCTCGAGAAGCGTGAGGAGTTGCTCGTGCTCCAGTTCTCGAGGCTCGAGTCCTCGATCGCGGCGCTCCAGGGCCAGGGAAACTCGTTGAATAGCTTGCTCATACCGAGGTCATAGGGGCGTTACACGTCTCGGGGGGGGAGATGGGAAACCGATATCAGCAAATGGACATTTCGACGGCGACACCGGAGTCGCTCGTCGCGAAGTTGTTTCAGGGAGCGATTCGGCACGCGCGCAATGCGCGAGAGATCGGGGGCGAGGGTTCACCGGCGGATCGCGGACGCTCGATCACGAAGGCTGTCGCCATCGTGGGAGAGCTTCGAAGCTCGCTCGACCACGAACGCGGCGGGGAGATCGCCACGAATCTCGAGCGGCTCTACGATTTCGTGATCGAGCGCCTGACCGAGGCGAATCTGCGTCGGAGCGGAGAGCCGATCGACCACGCGCTCAAGGTGCTGGATACGCTCGAGGAAGCCTTCTCCGAGCTGGCGCGTCGCGGCGAGCGCGGCGCAGCATGAGCGCTGCCCTCGGGGCCAGGGCCCAGGCCCTGCGCAAGGCGGCCATCGGTCTTGCCGGCGCCGTCGAGCGGCAGGATGCTGAAGCAATGGAGGCAGCTCTCGAGGCCCGTGGGGTTGCTTTCGACGCGTTCATGGCAGCGGCGCGGAACGGCATCGATTCAGATACCCGACAGGTCGTCGAGGATGTACTCGCCCTCGACCGCGCAGTGCAGGAACAGGCCCGCGCACAGCTCTCCGGGATTCGGGAAGAACTCGAGCAGATACGTCATGCAAGGCGTGTCGTCACTGAAAAGTGCCCCAAAGAGGCACCACGTTTCGTAAGTAGGCGAGCATGAGCGAAGAAGAGGCCGACGCGGTCGAAGAGGAGGAAGAAGTCGCGTCTGGCGAAGACGGACTCGATTCGGAGAGCCTCGCTGAGGTGGCCACGCAATTCTCCGAGGCATTCTCCAAGGATCTGAGCGCGCTCCTGGGGCCCGCGGCCGCGGTCGAGGTCAAGGGCACGCGGTCTGTCTCGGCCGCCGACCTCGAGTGCCTGGACGTTGTCGTCGATCAGCAGACGCGCAGCGAAGGAGATCAACCGCGAGACGTTCACCTCCTTTGCCCCACTCCGGACGCCATCGGCCTCGCAGCTCTCCAGGCCGGCCTCGAGGGGGATGCGGTCGGCGAAGCTCGCGAAGGGGGTGATTTCGCCGCTCACTCCGAAGGCTTCGGTGAAGTCATGAAGCTCGCTGCGGCTGTGCTCACGCGTCTGCTCGAGCCCCACGAGTTCGGTGATCTTCAACTTCGAGATGCTCGTCCGCTGGAGGACGCCTCCTCGAATACTGCATGGCTCGGTGACGGAACGCAGTGGTGCATCGATCTGGAGCTTGGTGTCGAGGGGTTCGACCCGGCGCCTCTCTTGATCTTGATCGGACAGGGCGATGGAAAGGCCGCAGGGGATTCTCTGGCAGAGGAAGCCTCGGTCATCATCATCGATTCGGACGGAGAGGAAAGGGACCGCATCGAGGAGGCCAGTGAGGAGCAGGAGAAAGAGCTCGCAGCCATCGATCCTGCCGATTTCGGTGACGACAGCCGGGAATCGATCCAAGAGGCCGACGCAGTGATCGTCGCGTGGGAGTTGGGAGGCCGGTCCGGTCTCGAATTCGTTGAGCATCTGGTGCGCAACGAACAGACTTCCGGGACCATTGCGCTATTGGCGCACGAGCGGGCGACGCGCGGGATGGTCGAATGCGCACTACGCGCAGGCGCGCGCGGCTTCGTCCTTCGACCGTACGATCTAGTGGAAATCCAGAGGGCGGTGGCAGCGGCTCGCCGCTCCTGAAGCCAGGATCCTCTCTCTCGGGTCAGACCTTGATATCGAGAAGTGAGCCCTTCAGCTCCATCTCGGCGTCCAGCGTTCGAAGGGCAGCCTGGCCGCCCACCAACGCCTTCATCTGCTCCACCGCCTCACGCGCCAGATCGACTTCCTGCGGTTCCGGGGAACGGGTCGCGACGGCTTGAGGTCGCTCAGACGCGTCGACCGCCTGTTGGACTTCAACGGGATGGAAGTTCCGCGTGTTGACGTTGGCAACGTTATGCGCCGATGCTTCCAGACGTTTGGAAGCGGCTTCGAGGCCCGCAAGGCCCGCCGATGCGGCGTTGGAGATCATGCTCTTCCTCCGCCCCTCCCCAATGAATTCCATCGTCGACGGCCAGCCGGGTCTTGAGCAAGTCCCCCGGGGCCTGGGGGTTTTCACTGATCCTGTTCAAGGCTTCTCCCCAGCCGTCACCTCTTCGGGCGGATCGGGCACTCACTTGCATGGAGCTGATTCTCTTGACGGGTCTCGCCTGTGTCGCCTGGACGTCCATCGAGTTGGGAATGGCATCCGCACGTCGCAAGAGCAGCGTTCACGCCGGTCCTCATGCGCGTTTCGGCGCCGTCGCAGACGATGGCGCGCCCTTGGATGTGGTTCTGGATCGGCGCAGGAAGTCCCGAGATCGACGGGAAGACGCGTTTCCCGAGTTCTCCCTCCGAGCCTGAGCGAAGTATCGGGGAAAAGCCCGATCTTCCGCGGACGCCAAGCAGCCGAAACAGGTGCCGAAGGAGGCGCTTGTGGGACCGCCGTTGAAGAAGAACTCGTCTGCAGCAGGAACGGATGAAGATCCCGCGCTAGACGCGCTCGTCGCAGCCCTTCGGGTCTGGGGTGAGATGGCCATTGCGCTGGAAGGGCGTGAAGAAGAGGAAATCCAGGAGGATTTCGAGGGCTGGGCTCGCCACGCCGCACTCGCCTCGCCCCGGCCAGGGCTGGATGATCCATCGGCTCCGCCCGCCAACAAGAAAGATTGGACCGGGCTTGGACGCTTCGTCCGCGAGCATCGCAGGGCCGAGCATGAATACGTCACGCGCAACATGGAAGACCTTCGCCAGGTCATCTGGCAGTTCGTCGAGAGTCTCGGGCGGGCCATCACCGAAGATCGCCAGACGGATGGTGAAGTCGCCTCCAAGCTGCTCGATCTGCGCCGCGCGGTGGACTCGAACGATACCGAGGCACTGAAGCGCGAGGCCCTCTCATCGATCTCGTTGATCCAGAGTCGCATCGAGGGCCGCAAGCTCCGCGAGCAGGGCCAGATCAACGAGCTCTCAGGCCAACTCGACGATATGGCGAGCGAACTCGTCGAGGTGAAGGATCAGCTCCAGGTCGATGCCTTGACCGAGATCTGCAATCGCGCAGGCCTCGACCAACAGGTCTCCCGGGTGGTCAGTCTCGGACTGGTGCTCGGGCAGCCAGCCATCTTGTTCATGATCGACGTGGACCACTTCAAGTGGGTCAACGATCGGTACGGCCATGCCGCTGGCGACGAGGTGTTGCGTCAGGTCGCGTCGACGTTGGCCCATACGTTCAGGCGCAAAGGCGATTTCCTGGCGCGCTACGGCGGGGATGAATTCTCCGCCGTGATCCTCGAGGATAGTCTCGAGACAGCGAACAAGATCGGTGATCGGCTGCTATTCGCCATTCGTGAGCTCGATGTAGTGTGCGAAGGCGAGGACGAGCCGATCCGGGTCTCCGTCTCGATCGGCGCTGCACGGCTGGAATCTGGCGAAGATGCCCGAAGCTGGTTCGATCGGGCCGACCGCGCCTTGTACCAGGCCAAGGAGCTCGGGCGGGATCGAATCGCCCTCGCCATCGACGGAAAGACGTCCGACAGGGAAGAATCCAACGAAGAGCCCGACGCCTAGCAATAGGATCCCGGAACCTCGTCGAGATGAGCCGTGATCGCAGCTTCGTCAGCTGGGCCTACGCTTTGAGGGCGCCTAGCTCACCAAGGACTGCGAGCGCAGCCACCCTGTAGGCTTCGGTGAGTGTCGGGAAATTGAACACGTTTTCGACGAAGTCGTCCGCGTTCCATCTGGCGTGAATGGCGACCTGCCCCACGTGAATGAGATCAGTCGCGTTCTCGCCAAGGATCTGCACACCGAGGAGTCGGCCGCTGTGTCGATCCGCGACGAGCTTGAGCCAGCCTTCTGTGCGGTGGTTGATGAGCGCCCGTGCGACCTCGTCGAATCGCGCGCGGCCAGCGACGGTGTCGATTCCCCGCTCTTCCGCTTCCGCTTGGGTGAGGCCCACTGTGGCCATATCGGGGATCGTGTAGATCCCGACCGGCAGCGCCGCATCCTGTTCGACGATCTGGCCGCCTGCGGCGTGGGTCGCGGCGCGACGTCCCTGCTCCATCGCTGTCGTGGCCAGGGCCGGCGGGCCGATGACGTCGCCAACGGCATAGATGTGGGGCACGCGGGTCTGCAGATTCTCGTTCACCTCGAGCAGGCCGCGTGAACTCGCCTCGAGGCCGGCTCGTTCGAGGTCGAGTTCGGGAAGACAACCGACCCGCCCCAGCGCCACCAGGACCTTCGAGGCTTCGTGGAAGCTGCCATCCCCTAGCGTGACCATGTTGCGAGAGAACCCGTCCCATTCGATTCCCGTCGCCTGAGCCTCGGATACGTAGGTTCCCCCCCGGCGTTCGAAGGCTTCGATGAAGCCCACGGAAAGCTCCGGGTCGAGGAATGCCATGGGCCTGGGCGCTTGGTCGACGATCGTGACGCGGCTACCGAGCGTCAAGAAGACCGAGGCGTACTCGCAGGCGATGACCCCCCCGCCCAGCACGATCAGACTCTCGGGGACGTAGCTGAGCGAAAGGATCGAATCGCTGTCGAGGACGTGTTCGTGATCGACCGAGAATTCATCGGGTTCACGCGGGCGCGAGCCGGTCGCGATGACGATGCTCTCTGCTTCGTATTCCGTGACGGCGCCCCTTGGCGTCGTGACCGAAACGACATGATCGGATTCGAATCGTCCTCGGCCGTGCGCGATCTCGATTCCGTTGCGTTCCAACTGGGCCCGCATGAACCGGCTATGACCCGTCCGCACGGCTTCGACACGGGCCTTCAGTTCCGCCAGGGGAAGGGCCCGTTGGCCATCGTCGACCTCTCCGGCTGTGTCGGCACCACCGCGGGCTTCGACCGCGAGCTGGCGCAATGCTTTGCTGGGGATGGTCCCGGTGTGGACGCAGGCGCCGCCGATATCTCTTCCCGATTCAACCAGCGCGACGTGTTTCCCCGCCTTGGCGGCGGCAACGGCCGCTTTCTGCCCACCCGGCCCGCCTCCGATGACGAGAATCTCGACCGTCCTGCGTTCGCTCACTCGCCGGTCTCCAGCATCTCCCGCACCGTGTTGCCCACTTCGAGGAGAGCATCGAGGTCTTCAGGGTAGATTCCCAGGACGTCGAGGATCGGATCATCGCGAAGAGCCTCTTCCTTCGAAGCGTTCTCATCGTCGGCATCGATCAGGTCGAAGAGTCGCTCGGCCAGAAGGACGAGCTTCGCATGAGTCGTACCGGTTTCCGGTGGTACCGATCCATCGAACGTGATGGCATCACGAACGTGCTCAGGAAGGCCCCAGCTCTCGGCGGCATCGAGTCCCAGGCGCACGCGAAAAGCAGCGTCCAGCTCCAGGAATTCTTCGGGACGCATGTTCGGTTCGTTCACACGACAAATACGCGCCAGGGCACGGATCAGGAGCGCGGTGCCGACGTTTCGCAGAAGGCCAGAAAGGAAGGCGGCCTCGACATCTTCGCGTAACGCCCGGGCCACTTCCTTCGCGAACAGGCCAGTGCCGAGAGAGCGACGCCAGAGCCCCCGGAGTTCCTGCTGAAAGCCCGGCACCGAGAACACACCATCTCTCACGCTCGCCGCGACAGCGAGCTCCACGACGCGCTGAATGCCGAGCCGCGAGATGGCCTGCTGAAGGGACACGATGGCGACTCGGCCCGCTTGCATCGCGGAATTCGCGTCTTTCAGGATTTCTGCCGCAAGGCCCTGATCGCTGTGTACGAGCGTTGCCAGGTCGGCGGAAGCCGTCAACGGATTCGAAGCCGTTTCCATGACTTGCTGGGCGATTTCGGGAAGCAGGGGAAGTTCGATCTTCCCCGCGTCGTAGCGGCGTTCGAGCTCTCTTCGTATGGATTCGGAACTTCGAGCCATGGCTTCTCACACGTCGGTGTGTTTCCGCCGAAGCTTTACAGGAAGTCGCAGAACACATGTGGTTGTTCCCGCAACCCGCTTCAATTGCTCGCACATGAAATGGGCGAACTTGCAAGATGAAACAACGGAGGCGCAGGACGTCCCCCCCTTGCCTACCAGGCTGGCACGTCATTTGCTGATGATCTTCGTAGAAGCGAGGAGGATCGTCTCTTGAACGTCCCCAACACGTCGTACAGCGGTGCGGACCAGCGTTCCTACTACCGTGTCTCCACCTTTCTACCCGTGCGCTGCCGGCGGGTGATTCCTTCCGAGATTGCGGGTCTGACATCTGAGATTCAAACCCGCGAAGCGCCTGATGTCTCGAGAGTCGATCCGGGCCTCGCAGAGTGGCTCGACCGGGTGGAGACCAAGCTCGATCGGATTCTCGCCCGCTTCGAGACCGAAGAAGAATCCTGGATGACCTCCGAGGGGGCGCTCGAGGTGACCCTCTCCGGTTCCGGGATCCGATTTCCTGTCTGCGAGGAAGTCGCCCTCGACAGCGACGTACTGATGGAGATTACGATCCCCGGCACACCCAATCATACGGTTCTGAGCATTGGGCGGGTCGCGGAATGTGAAGCGGAGGGAAAGTCCGTAACCATCGCAACAGGGTTTCGGGTCATCGCCGAGTGCGATCGGGATGCGGTGATTGCCCACGTGCTGGAGATCCAACGCTCGGAGCTTCGTCAGCGGGCGATGAGAGACGAGTGACCCACCGGATCCCGATTCTCCTGGTCGGCGCAGTCTTGACGCTCATCGTTCCGGGCCGAACAGGTTTCGCGGAGTCCGAGGCCGAGACGATGCCGCCCGAAGCCATCGAGGTTCCTCCGGATCCGTTTCGAATCTTCTCGGCGCGTCGGGCTTGGCTGCCCGTGCTCGACGCTCTCGGGCCTTGTCTGCCCAAGGAGCCGCCGGCAACCCTTCTTCCCGTTCTGCCATTCCTGCGCGGCGGCTCAGAATCGGCCGTGCGTCGGGTTCTCGAGCTGGCCGAAGAAACGAGACGCAAGGAAGGCGAGCGCCTGAATCCGGAACTGCGCTTGTGGCTGGCCGTCGTCAGCGCCCGGGTCGCCGATACGAGGCTTCGGCGGACGGAAGCGATCCACGTTATCGACCAGGCCCTCGGTCGCGGTGGGAGCAGCGAAGCTCGTGTCTGCGCTTTTCTCGAACGCGGCCGTGCCGAGCTGCACAATCACCGGGCACCCGAAGCGAGCGCATCGGCCCTTCGGGCACTCCGGGAGGGCGAAGGTGCTGAACTCCCCGCCGACCGCGCGGAAGCCGCACGGTTCCTGCGTGCTGAGGCGATGCTCCTCGCCAGGCGCAACGAGGAATCACGTTCGCTCTATGAGTCCCTTGCCGACGCGACGGTCGACCGCCTGGCCGCCGCAGCCCGCTTGCGCCTGGTTGCAGGCATGGGGGACGAGCTGCCCGCCCGGGTTGGCTGGCTGCGTTTCCGCACTCGTTTCGAAGAGGCTCGCTCGCTGGATCTGGATCTGCGGGCCTTTGATCGCGTCGCGACGGAATCTGCTCTTCGTGCTGGAGATTCACGTCGTGCTCTCGTGCATATTTCCCGGGCAGCAGATCTGGAAGGCGATGAACTGGCGACCGGTCTTGCGGTGATTCGCAAGGCGGATGTCCTGGTCGCACGCGGCCGCGGCAGTGATGCCCTGATCGCTCTCGAGCGGGTAGCGGATGTCCACTCGGATCGGGACGTTCGTCGTCTGGCAAGAGTTCGCATTGCCGATCACCAGCTGGGCGAGGCTACGGAGGCAGACCGGTTGGAAGTGCTGCGAGAAGCAGCTGGATCCCCCGAGCGGGGGCTTTCGATTCATGCTCGAGCGTTGATTCTCCATCGCCAGGTGCAATCAGGCGAGATCGATCAGGCGTTGGAAACCTACGCACGGCTCGCCTATGAAGATGCGGACGACGAGCTCGCACCAACCCATCGAGATGATCTGGATGCGGCGCTGCTCGCGGCAGTCGAATCCCATTGCCCAACCACCGTCCGCCGGTTGGGGGGCAGACGGGAGCTGCTGCTGCGTCAAGCCCGTGTGAGTGAGCCCTTCGTGGCTCTGGCGGATTGTTATCTCGCGCTTGGAATGCCGGTGCCCGCATTGGCCAGCTATCGCGCTGTCACGCGCGCATTTGGTCCGGAGCTCGCAACACGGCTCACGCTTCGGCTCGCTCGGGCTTCCCTCGGTGCAGGTGATCTTCCAGCGGTACGAGCTGCACTCCGCGCCCATCTTCGAGGAGGCGAATCCGAAGACGTCCCGGCTGGCGGTCTGGCCGGCGATAGCTGGTCGCTCTTCGAGGCCGAGCTGGCATTGCGCGAGGGGCGAGATGAGGCAGCCGCCGAACTCCTGCTTCCGATCGTCCAGCAGGGAGACGCACCTCTGCGCGCCCTTGGCTGGCTGGCGGAGCTGGTCGCAAGAGGAGTTGCGGGTGAGGATGCCATGATGCTCCTCGAGGACGAGACCTCGCGCTGGCAGCTCGACCCCGACCCGAAAGCAGATGACTCGGAGGTTTCCGTCCGAGCTGGCGTCGCGTTGGTGCTGGCGGATCGATTGGCCGATGCCGGCGAGCTTGGGCGCGCCCACTACTACTACGGTCTCGCGGCCGAGTCTCTTCCCGATGGATCCAGGCGCGCGCGGGCCAGATTTCAAAGGGCCCGATTGAGCAAGGACCGGCAGCGCCGCCGTGAATTCGAACGAGCCGCGGTTCCCACCGCCGGCGCAGATCACTGGAGTCGATTGGCGACGCTCGAGCTACGAGCCTTCGAGCTGCGGCAAGAGATCGGGGCCCCAGGGTTCTCCGCCACACGCCGAGCCCTCCTGCCCGGCGGAGAGGCGACGCCGTGAGCGCAACCCGCGACGCTGAGCTGGCCTCCGCCATCCTTGAAATCCGCGCACCGTTGTCGCGTGTCGAGCTTGCGGCCAGCCGACTCGATCGGGAGGACAGGACGCCCCGCACCGCCGAGCTTGCTTGCACCATTCGGGACGCTGTGGCGACGATCGATCGGCAGCTGGAGCTCGCTCTCCGTGTGCTGGCTCCGCCCGGTCCGCCCCGTGATTGCCCATCCGCGCCCGTGCTCGAAGAGGTGGCAGCGCGTCTTCGCCCGGTGCTTGCAGCGCGAGGCCTGGATCTACGCGTGGAAAGCCCACAAGATTCTCCACCGCTCGATCCTGCCGTGCTTCGTCGAGCGGTCATCGCGCTCACCGGAGCCGCAGCCGAGCACGCACAGCCGGGCCCTCTCGAAGTCGGGCTCGTTCCCGGCAAAGGACGTTGGGGTGTCGAAGCACGCTGGCAGCTGCCGATCACGGGTGATCTGAACGCAGCGGACGCCTTGCGTCGGCTCCAACCGCTTGCCCTTCTATGTGGCACCGAGGCGGAGAGTACCGCCAGTGGCGCCGTGTTCTGGCTCTCCGCGGGAGAAGCCACGTGAGGGTGCTCGCGCGTCTACGCGACGAAGGCCTGCGCCGGGATGTGCTGGCGGTTGCTCGCGCTGCCGGCTACTCGGCAGAAGAAGGTGCTGACGATGAAGTGCTGCTGGCGCGAGCAGCGGAAGGTGACATCGATGCTTCCCTCATCGAAGTGAGCTGTCATGCAGACCTCCACCTGGTCGAAGAACTCAGGCGTAGCGCGCCGGATGTCGGGGTGGTTGCCGTGGGTGGGCGTCCGGGGGTCGACCTGGTCGTCGATGCATTCCGCGTTGGCGCAGCCGACTACCTGCGCATGCCCTTCGACGTGTCCTCGTTGGAGCGGGCGTTGGCCCAGGTCTTGCGGAGGGAGCACGATGGTCCATCGGATGGGACCTTCCTGACCCAGGACCCCCGCATGCGGGCATTGTTGGAGCAGCTGCGCCGCGTGGCGACCAGTGAGGCAACGATTCGTCTGGTGGGCGAATCTGGTACGGGCAAAGAACTTCTCGCACGTTGGGTCCACGATGGGAGTTCCCGCCGTCGCGGACCGTTCGTGGTGATGAGTTGCGCCGGGCTGACGCCAACCTTGGCGGAGAGCGAGCTGTTCGGGCACGCCCAGGGTGCGTTCTCCGGTGCGGTCGAATCCAGGGTGGGCCAGCTGGCGGCGGCCAACGGGGGAACCCTGGTCCTCGATGAAGTCGCCGACCTGCGGCTCGACCTTCAACCCAAACTCCTGCGTGCGCTGCAGGAACGGGAGGTGATCCCGCTCGGAGGACGCAAGCCGCAGGCACTCGATATCCGGGTCATCGCGACCACTCAGCGAGATTTGGAACGGGAGGTCTCGAGTCGTCGCTTCCGGGCGGATCTGTACTACCGGCTCGATGTCGTCACCTTGAGGATTCCTCCGCTGCGCGAACGCCCTGGGGATATTGCGTTGCTCGCGCAATCGTTTCTGGATCGCTTCGCTGCCAGCTCGGGCAGCGAGCCCGCACGGCTCGAGGATGCGGCCCTTGCCGATCTTTCCTCTCGTCCGTTTCGCGGCAACGTCCGCGAGCTCGAAAACCTGATGCGCCGGGCCGCTCTGCTCTATCCGGGGCGTTCCATCGATCTGGATCCGTTGATTTCACCGAGCGGGAGCTCGGGGGATTCCCTGACTCCGAAGCTGCGCTCTCTCAATCTTCGCGAACTCGAGCGCGCTGCGGTGATTCGTTCTCTCGAGGTCACCGACGGCAATCGCACCATGGCGTCTCGGGCCCTCGGAATCAGCGTGCGCACGCTGCGCAACAAGATTCGCCTCTACGAACTCGCCTGAACCCGCACTTCGCAGGCGGCAGAAACTTCCCACCTGCAGTTCAGGCTGAAACGCAACGATGCAACGCGGGAGGCTTTTCCGGGCCGAAACGTGCGCTGCTCGTCGGAGGGGCGATCTCGCGGTGGCACTCCCTTTGCACTGGTCTCCTCCGACGATCCCCATGTGGGGACGGGAGGAGACCATGCCCGGGCCGGTGAAAGGAGCCATGCCGCAGTTGGAAGACGCAATGCGCTTCCGACTCGCGCGTCAGGCAGCATTGGCGGGAAACATCGCCAATGCAGACACGCCGGGATATCGGCGCGTGGATCTCGAATTCAAATCAGCCCTGGCCGATGCCGCGGCCAAGCTCGAACGGACCGATCCCAAGCATCTTGGTACGGGAGGCTCGGGTTCGAATGCCGACTACCGGGTTACTCGTGGTCCGCGGGGATCGCGCCCGGATGGCAACGGTGTCGAGCTCGACAGCGAGCTGATCGCCCTGAACCGCAATTCCGGCGCTTTCCAGGACCAGGCGGCCGTGCTCTCCAGATTGCTCATCCTGCGGCGCATCGCCGTGACAGGTGAGGCCAGGTGATGTCCCGCGAACCGGAACTCGCAACGAAGGCATGTGAATGAAGCTCTCCGAGATCGTTGATATCGGCGTTTCCGGCCTTCTTGCCCAGCGCGCGCGCATGGCGGCTACCGCGTCCAACCTGGCCAACGCTCAGACGACCCGCACGGCGGAGGGCGGGCCCTATCGACGTCGGGATCCGGTCTTCGAGACGAGCGGTGTGGGTGGGCCTTTCGCGGATCGCCTCTCCCGCGCGGTGCGCAAGGTCGACGTCGCCCGGATCTCGGTGGACCAGCGACCCGCCATTACGCGCTTCGACCCCGGACATCCGGACGCGAACGCAGAGGGTTTCGTATCGCTACCGCGCGTGAACGTCGTGGAGGAACTCTCCAACATGATGTCGGCGAGCCGCTCCTACCAGGCCAACCTGCTGATTCTGCGAAAGGCCCGTGAAATGGCCCGTGCAGCCATGCAGCTCGGCGGATAGGAAGGCGATCCATGGACCCCAGTCGCATCGCTGCCGCCCAGCTCACGGTTCCGCCGCTCGGAACTCCGCTCAGCGCGAAGGCAACACCGACCGGCACAGCCGTTCCGTTCTCCGACCACATGAAGACCGCGCTCGAGAACGCCAATCGCGAATTGACCGCGGCAGAGACCCAGGCCCGTCAAATCGCGGAAGGCAAGGGTGACATCGTCGAGGCCGTCATGGCTCTCTCCAAGGCCGAGCTTTCGCTTCGTCACGTCGTGTCGATGCGAAATCGCGTGCTCGAATCCTATCAGCAGATCATGAGGCTCCAGCTCTAGGAAACCAAGGTCAATATGGACTGGCTCACAAATCTCATCGATGGAATCCGGGCACTCCCGTCCGGCCGGCAGGCCGTGTTGGGCGCAACTGCGTTCGGATCCCTGGGTTTCCTCCTGTGGATCGCCTACGGCGCGGCAACGCCGGATTATCGCGCTGTCTACCGCGGGCTTCCCGAGGGCGAGATCGCCCGGGTGGCGGAGCTGCTCCGGGAGGAGCGCATCGAATACAAGATCGGCGAAGGCGGCACGACCATCCTCGTCCCCGCGCCGATGGTCTACGAAGCGCGCATCCGGGCGGCTGGCAAGGGATTGCCGAATGGTGGGTCGGCGGGGTTCGAGCTCTTTGATCAGCCGGCCTTCGGTGTTACGGATTTCGTGCATCGGGTGAATTACTCCCGGGCGATGCAAGGCGAGTTAGCCCGCAGCATCGAGCAGCTCGAGCCTGTGGAGCGAGCTCGGGTGCAGGTCGTCATTCCCGAACGCAAGAGCGTGCTTGCTTCTGCTGAAAGAAAGCCCAGTGCGGCCGTGATCACGCGGCTCCACGCGGGCCGCCAGCTCGAGCCGGGTCAGGTCCGTGCGATCGTGCATCTCGTGGCGTCCAGTGTCGAATCCCTCGACCCCTCGGATGTGACGATCGTTGATGGCAGTGGCCGTCTGCTCACCGCAGACGGTGAAGACCTGGCCGGAGGAGCACTTCCGGCTGGGGGCGCTCCCGCCTACCAACAGCGGGTAGAGAAGGATCTCGCCAATCGTATCGAGGCGATTCTCAGCAAGACAGTCGGCCCCGGTGGCGTGATCGCCCGGGTTCGGGCGGATATGGATTTCGTCGAGCGCGAGATGACCGAGGAGGTCTTCGATCCCGATTCCCAGATCGCGCGAAGCGAGCAGCGAAGCAGCGAGACTTCCAATGAAGGCGGCGCCAGCGAAGGTGGCGTCCCTGGTATCGCATCGAATACGCCGAATCTGGGAGCCGAAGGGTCCAGTGGGGGTTCGCAAGCAAGCTCCAACCGCACGTCGGAGACGATCAACTTCGAAATCAACAAGAAGGTGAGCCGGCAGGTGAAGCCGATGGGCGAGATCGAACGCCTCTCGATCGCTGTGTTGATCGCAGACAAGCTGCCGGAAGAAACAGGCGGGGACGCCTTGCCTTGGGATGACGAATCGATCGCGCTGTTCACGAGCCTGGCCCGGCAGGCTGTGGGGTTCGATGAGAAGCGAGGCGACCAGATTACCGTCAGCAGTGCTCCCTTCCGGACGCCTGGGGGAGAGATTCCCGAGGATGGGCTCCTGACACCTCAGATCCTCTTCCTGATCGGGACGGTCGTGCGTGTCGTTGCTGTCGTGCTTGCGCTTCTCCTGTTCGCGCGCCTGGTCGTACGGCCGGTGCTCGACACGATCGAGGCGGCGACACCTGCCCCGCTTCCGGCCACGGTGGCGGATTTCGAGGCCTCCGCGCTGGCCGCTCCAGCATCTGCTGGGCAGCTATCGGAGGGTTCCATCGATCAAGGACCGATTGCCGCAGTTCAGACGGACGAAGGGGTTCAGACCCTTCGCAACTGGTTGAATCAGGAATAACGAGTGGAGTTCGAGACTCTTACAGGCGCCGAAAAGGTCGGCATCGTGATCCTTTCGTTGCCGAAAGACAAAGTGACGGACTACCTCGCCCAGCTCTCGGATGAGGAGGTGGAGAAGGCTCTGTCCGCAGTTTCGCGCATGGAAAAAATTGCCCCGCGTATCCAAAAGCTCGTCATGGGGGAGTTCCAGGAATCGATCGGCCAACAGGACACATCGATCAATGGCGGGCGGGAGACGGCACTCGCGATCGTGGAAAACGGTCTCGAGGGCGGACGCGCCACCGGAATCCTGCAGAAGCTCGGACAAGATGAGCAACGCATCGATTGGACGCTTCGCTCCTACCATCCGACGTTCATCTGCGATCGCATCCAGGACGAACATCCGCAATCGATCGCGTTGATTCTCTCCCAGATCCCCGCCGATCGGGGAGCCATGGTGATCAACACGCTTCCCGAGGCGATCCAGCCCGAAGTGGTGCTGCGCCTGGCGAGCATGCAGCCCGTTGCGACCGACGTGATGACCGATCTCGAGATCGGAGTGGCGGAGCTCTTTCGGCGGCAGAAGGTCTCGACGACTCGCACGGGTGGCACGAAGGCTGCCGCCAACATGCTGAATCGGGTTCCGAAGGATGAAGGCACTTCGATTCTCGAAGGTGTCGACATGCGGGATGCGGAAGTCGCAATCGACATCCGCAAACGCATGCTGACGTTCGAGGACCTGCAGAACATCGACAAGCGCGGGTTCCAGACGTTCCTTCGCGAGGTATCGACCGAAGATCTGGCCGTCGCCATGAAGACCGCTTCCGAGGAGATGCAAGAGAAGATCTTCTCGAACCTCTCGTCCCGCGCCGTCGACCAGATCAAGGAGGAGATCGAGCTGCTCGGTCCCATGAAGTTGGCTGAAGTCGAAACCGTCCAGGAGCAGATCGTGGACGTGGCTCGCCGCCTCGAGGCAGAAGGCCACTTGTCCATCGAAATCGGAGGCTCCGATGACGTCCTTGTTTAAGGCCGATTCGTCGGGAAGCCATACGGCTTTCGAGGCGGACCCGCTCTTCGGAGAGGGCGGCGGCTTCACGTCGAGGGAAGCGGCAGTCGCCACTTCGCTCGAGGAGCAACTCGCAGCCGCTTTCGAGGAGGGCCGCCAGGCCGGAAGTGCCGAGTTGCCGTGGGACGACGCGAACCGGCTACGCAGTTCTACGGAAGCGATGGCATCCGCAGCCGAATCGCTCGATGCGATCCAACGTGATGGCTTGCGCAGCCAGCGCACGGCAATCGTGGATCTGGCACTTGCCATCGCCGGCCACCTGCTTGCTCGAGAAATCGAAGCTGATCCGGACGCTCTGGCGGCGCAGCTCACGGACGCCCTCGAGCTGTTGCAAGGCCATTCACCAGCAACGGTGCATCTCTCCTCCGCCGACTACGAGATCCTGCGGGCGGGAGGCGCGCCGACGCTGGAGCGGCTTGCAGGAGATTGGGGGGCGACGCTGGTTGCGGACGACGAGCTGGCTCCGGGTCAGGCCCGCGTCGAGGGCGGTGAGAGCCTGCTCGAAATCGAGCTCGATCGGGCGTTGGCACGCATTCGGGAAGAGTTGCTGGCGACGAACGGTGGAAGCCAATGAGTGCCCCGGCGCCGCAGAATGTTCATGAGGAGTTCTTCCTCACGTGTGGGGAGCGTCTCGCGGCGTCTTCGCGCGCCGAATTGCAGGGTCGGGTGACAAGCGTGGTCGGTCCTTCCATCGAAGCGCTTGGCCTGCCGGCCGGAATCGGTTCGCTATGCGAGCTCGAACCAGTCCGAGGCCATAAGCTCGATGCAGAGGTGGTCGGTTTTCGTGAGGGTCGCACCGTACTGATGGCCCTCTCGGACGCCAGCGGCGTCCGCCCGGGAACGCCCCTGCGGCTACGTGCCAGCAAGGTCACTGCACCGCCGGCCGCTCGCTGCCTCGGTCGTGTGATCGATGGCCTGGGTCGTCCGCTGGACGGCGGCGATTCCCTGCCGCAGGGGGGCGGCGCAAGTCTCGTACGAAGGCCGGAACGCGTGCTCGATCGCGAACGAATCCACACGCCCCTGGATCTCGGCGTGAGGACATTGAACGCCTTGCTGACGGTTGGCCAGGGCGCGCGCATCGGTCTCTTCGCCGGTTCGGGGGTCGGCAAGTCGACACTCCTGGGCCAGATCGCACGCCAGGCGCACGCCGATGCCGTGGTCGTCGGGCTGGTCGGCGAGCGGGGGCGCGAAGTGCGCGAATTCGTCGAACGCGATCTCGGGAGCGCCCTCGAGCATTCCACCGTAGTGGTCGCGACGAGCGACGAGCCGCCGCTCCTACGCAAGCGCGCCGCAAACCTTGCAACGGCCCTGGCCGAGGAGCTGCGGGATCAAGGCCGCCACGTACTGCTTCTTTTCGATTCACTCACCCGCTATTGCACCGCGCTCCGCGAAATCGGCCTGGGTGCAGGCGAGCCCCCTGCAACGCGCGGCTATCCGCCCTCTGTGTGGGCCGAGTTGCCCAAGCTCGTCGAGCGCGCCGGAACCGGCGCCAACGGTGGATCGATTACGGCCATCTACACGGTGCTCGTCGAAGGTGACGATCTGATGGAGCCGGTTGCCGATTCGGCTCGGGCTCTGTTGGACGGGCACGTCGTCTTGTCTCGGGATCTCGCAGAACGCGGGCACTATCCCGCCATCGATTCCCTGGCCAGCGTCTCGCGGGTCATGCCTGATGTCGTCTCGCCCGAAGTGGTGGCCCAGGCCGCCCGTGCCCGGGCGCTCCTCGCAACCTACCGGGATGCAGAAGATCTGATTTCGATCGGTGCCTACGCCGAGGGCAGCGACCCGGCCATCGACGAAGCCCGAAGGCTCCGCGATCCGCTACTGCGCTTCCTCCAACAGGGCCGTGATGAGGCGGCGGACCTGGAGACGAGCTTCGGAGCCCTCGCGGACGCACTCGCGACCGCGCCGGCGCTTCCGGCCGTTCCGGAGGGCATCGTATGAAACGTGGTTTCCGGCTCGGCGCTGTCCTGCGTGTTCGTAGCCACGAACTCGACCAGGCGGCCTATCAGCTGGCGCAAGCCGAACGGGCGGAAGCTCGGGCGATTCGCGCTGCCGATGAGGTTCGCGCTCGAGCGCATCGTGAACGTGATTTCCTGCGGGATCGTCTCCAAGGGGGGCTCGACGCATGTGAATTGCGTCAGGCGGCGAACGGGATTGCTCAGTTGGGCGATGACACGCTTTTCGCAGCCGCTGAGATCCGCACGGCACGGCAGGAAGTCGAAATCTGTCGGAACGCGGTGTTGAAGGCACGCCAACGCGTCAAGGCGCTCGAACGCATCGAGGCCCTGCATCGTCAGCGCGAGCAGCAGGAGCGGGCCCGACAGGAACAACGTCGTCTCGACGAAGCCGGTCTGCGCCGCTTCGCGACAGGTCGCCTCGGCGCCTGGCTGTTCATTTTCATTCTGGCCGTGCCCTGGGGCGCACCGTTCGAAGCGGCAGCAAGCGAGACAAAGGCGTCCACGACGGCAGAGCAAGACTACGGAGTGACCACGCTCCTGGCGGAGATTCGTGCCCGCCAGGCCGTACTCGACCGGCGAGAGCAGGAGCTCGATGAGCGAGAGCAGGCCGTCGAAGAACTCGAGCGCGCGATCGCTGCGCAGTTGACAGAGCTGGAGGAACTCGCGGGGACCGTCGAGGAGCGCATCGCAGCCTGGGAAGCGGACAACGGCGACGCCGTGAGAAAGCTCGCGAAGATCTATGCCGCTCTCCAGCCCGCTCGAGCCGCATCGTTGCTCGAGGAATTGGAGGTCGGCCTCGCGACACAGATCGTTTCGAAGATGAAAGACAAACAATCTGCCGCCGTGCTGGCTCAGATTTCCGAAATGCGCGCACTCGACATGAGCCGCCGGGTTGCACACCCGTTGGCGATGGAACCCGCAAACCCCTCGACCCAATGACCGCGAAGCCCTCCACCCAGCGGGGACAAAGATGAAAAAGGGAAAGACATGAACGTACAGGCCATCATCAGCGAGCCGGCAGAACTGCCCGCGTCCGGTGCATCGCAGAGCGATGAACAGACAGCCGACGGAGCCGCATTCGAAGAGTTGCTTGCCGAGGCAACGACTCAGGAAGATCAGTTTCAGGGCGACGCGGGAGAGACCGGAGCCGAAGAAGGCGAAGGGCAGATCCTGGCGAGCCTGGCTGCGGAAGTCGGCGCCACTCAGCTGGCACAGGACAATCGCATCCTTCCGATGACCCAGGGCCTCAACCCGAACATTCCGCTGCCGGTTGATGAGGGAGTGCAGAACTCGAGCGCCCAGCTTCCACTACCGGCCCTGCAGGATGCCGAAGTCGAGCAACCCGGACGGAGTGCGGCGTTGATCGAGAACCTTGGCGAAGGCCTCCGCGAGAATCTGCAAGAGAACTTGTCGGGAGAGAAATCTGAAGCGGCTTCAGCTGCCCCGATCCGGCCTCTTCCTGAAGCGGCGGTGGCTCCTGCGGTCGCCGAACTCCCGACGCCTGCAGTCATTGAAGCTGCAGTTGCCGAGCTGCCTGTCGCGCAACCGCCGGCTACAGAATCGTCGGCTCGTGCCCTTCCCGAGGCCGCGCAGGTCGCACCCGATCTCCAGGTCGGAGCGACAGGTGGCGGCATGACGACCGGCTCCGACGGCGGCGCGCAGGATGCCGCTCTGCGCGGTCAGGCGCCCGATGTCGAAAGTGAAACGCTGCCGCCCACGGCAAGAGGGAGCGAGTTTGCGGCGGCCCTGGAAGCGCGAGACGAGGCCCGACCGGCTCCCGCTCCTCCGGTTTCTTCGCAGTCTTCCGCGGTTCCAGTCGCTCCCGTCGAGACCACCCAGGCATCGACCGCTCCGGCGACGACTTCCACGGCCGCCCCGCTGCCCGGAGCTGGCGCACCCGAGGAGGTGTTGCCCGTTCACGTCGAGTGGCTGGCGGCTCGCCAGGGCGGCAACGCTCGCATCTCCTTGCACCCGCCCGAACTCGGAGAGCTCGAGCTCATGGTGAAAGTGCGCGGATCGGCCGTCGACATCGTGATTCGCGCTCAGGAACCCGCTGCCCAGATGGCGGCAGCCCAGAGCCGGGATCTCCTCGTCGACGCACTCAGCATGCGCGAGTTGCGTATCGACCAGTTCGATGTGCGGGGGCTTCAGTCGGATCTAGCCAATGATGACAGCCCCGCCCAAACCAACCCGCAAGCCCAGCAAGACGCTTCGGCCAAGGCGGGCGGCGAGAAGCGCGAGGGAAGCGACGAACGATCAGGCTCGCAGGAGCTTGCATCGGAAGACGGGAGCGAACCGGGCTCGACGCTCACAATGCCTCCGCCCGTCGTCGACTTGCACACCGCCATCGATCTCCTGGCCTGAGGAAGGAACATCATGATCTCTACAGATGTCATCACACAGAACTCCGCGGCGAGCATCACGGGCTCCGCCGCTGAGAAGCCCCAACTCGGCCAGCAGGATTTTCTGACCATGCTGATCGCCCAGTTGGAGAATCAGGATCCGCTGGAGCCCCAGGAGGGCACCGAGTTCACGGCTCAGCTGGCTCAGTTCTCGAGCCTCGAGCAGCTGCTCGGCATGCGCGAAGCGATCGACGAGCTTGCCTCGGTGCAGGTTCAGGCACAGACCCTTGGTGCCGTGGGGCTGATAGGAAAGAACGTGCTCGTGCAGGGCAGCCAGTTCGAGATCGGCACGGATCCGAACCAGCAGCCGAAGCTGGCCTTCGAACTCTCCGAGCCCGCCGACGTGCGCAGCGTGGAGATCGTCAATGAGAAGGGCGTGGTCGCCGCCCGCATCGACGATCTCGGATTGCAGGAAGCCGGCATGACCGAACTCGACTGGGACGACTTCAGCAGCCAGCCGGGTCCGGGGCTCTACACGGTCCGCATCAACCAGCTCGAGGGCGCGGCAGCCCGACCGCTGGTCGAGAGCCGCGTGACCGGCACGGCCATCCAGGATGGCGTGCTCTTCCTCGGGCGCGCCGAGGCGAACCTCGCCGACGTGCGGGAGGTGCGGGAATGAGTCATCGGACGACCCTCTCGAAGCACCGGACGACGACCTGGTTGGGCCGCATGCGGGTCCGTTGGGCCCGTTGGATGCGGCTCTCTCCAGCACCGCCTTTCCATTCGATTCTCCGTGAAGCCGTGTCCGCACAGCGGCGCAGCGCTGAAGCCGTTCACTCGGATGAGTTCGACGGCGTCTATTCCAACCCCCATTACAGCTGAGGTCCTATTTTCATGTCACTTTCCAACGCACTGTTTTCAAGTGTCACCGGTCTCGAGACGACCTCCACGGCTATCTCCGTGATCGGTGAGAACATCGCCAACGTCAACACGCCCGGCTTCAAGCAGCGCCGCGCCGAGTTTTCCGACATCCTCGGCCAGGCCATTGGAACCGGTGGCGGTTTCTCGCAGACCGGCTCCGGCGCAAGGGTCGCGCGAATCATCCGCGTGGATAGCCAGGGAAGTTTCGAATCCAGCGACCGTCCGACGGATATGGCGATCGAGGGCTCAGGATTCTTCATCCTGGATGATGCTGCTGGTGGTCGTCGCTATACCCGGGCTGGCTTGTTCGGCTTCGACAACGAGGGCTACCTGGTAGACAAGGAAGGCTTCAACGTCCAGGGTTTCACCATCGATCCGATTACAGGAACCTCTACAGGCCAGTTGGCGGACATCCGGCTGATCCCAGGTATCTCGTCGGCGCAGGTCTCGGCCACCGTCGACATGTCCTTGAACCTCGACGCGACGTCCCCCGCTACGGGCCCCTTCGCCCCCGGCAATGCGCAATTGACGTCGAACTTCCAGCAAACGGTCACGCTCTTCGATTCTCTCGGAACGGGACATCCGACGACGGTCTTCTTCACCAAGACCGCGGCGCCCAATACCTGGACCTGGGCGGCGGCTGTCGATCCACTCGACACCACGACCGCGCCTGCGGCCCCGGGTGATCCCTTCGTCGTGATGGGCGGCGGCAACATGACGTTCGACACTTCGGGCAATTTGACCGCCGTCACTGGAAATCCTGTGACCTTCGACTTCACAGGCGGCTCAGCCCCAGGCCAGGCCGTCAGCTTCAACTTCGGTCCAATTGCCGGGGTTGGCACCGGCGAGCCGACGACGCAGTACGCTGCTCAATCCGCGCCGAACTCGACCAGCCAGGATGGCTTCGCGCCGGGCGCCCTACAGGGGATCAGTATCGATACGGACGGAATGATGGTGGGCAGTTTCTCGAACGGAGAGACACGCAACATCGTGCAGCTCGCGTTGGCACAGTTTCCGAACGTCGAGGGCATGGCGTCCCAAGGAAACAACAACTTGCTGGAGACGCGGGCTTCGGGGCAGCCTCTGATCGGCCAAGCCCGAAGCGGTCAGTTCGGTGCCATTCGGTCCAGCAACTTCGAACAGTCGAATGTGGACCTGGCAGATCAGTTCGTGCGGCTGATCATCAACCAGCGCGCCTTCCAGGCGAACACCCGGACGGTCTCGGTGACCAACGAGCTTTTGGCCAACGTGGTGCAACTCGGCCAGTAAAGCCCTGGCGTTCAAGGGCTCTTCGGGGCTTCGTAGGGCTCTTCCCTGCGGGGCCCCGTGGCATGATTTCACTCTGAACGTGGTGATTCGACCTCAAGTGGAACTCCGGGTGGGCCGAAACGGGTTGAAGTCCCCAAGGCCGGGGAATCCACCCGGACATTGGGGCCGGAGCCGCAAGGATGCCGGAACTCCCCCCCGCAAGCCCTGTACGACCCGAACCCGTAGACGCGGTCCTTCGCGTCGCCGAAGAGCATGTACCCCGCGCCCCTCTGAGGCGCGAGGACGCTCCTGTCGAACGCGGCGTTCGCGTCGAGATCTCGCTCGGTGCGCGAGAATCCCTCGCGCGCGCCGAAGTCGCGACGCGTACCCTGACGCTCATCGAGCAAGAACTCTCCCTCGGAAAGGAGAGCCTCGAAGCGTCTGGACGCGAGGCCTTCCTCGAGTCGATCATGATGCCCAAGGATCCGTCGGCGTCTGCAACGGCCGATCGCATCTTCACCGGCATCATCAGCTACGTCTACGATGCGTTCCAGCTCGAGGAACCGAATTCGAGTCGCGCAAAGCTCGAGGAGTTCGCTGATGCTGCGGCCCGGGGCCTGGACCGCGGGCTTCGCGACGCGGCGGGCTTGCTGATGGCATTCGGTGCCCGTCGCGAGGTTGTCGCTGCCGAACGGGCCGAAACCTTCGAAACGGTTCGCAATGCCGTCACGCATTTCGCGTCAGAAGAGTCGAGACCGGAGCCCTCGGAGCCCACCGCCCGAATGACTCCAGATCTCTTCGGCAGCGCAGGCGACTCCGACTAGCCTGGGTCGCTCCACGGCCCCTGCGGGAGCGGGAGTCGCCGGCGTCGGCCTCCCCCTGGCTAGCGATCCGCAATGATAAACGGAGCGCGGCAGGCGAGTGGCGGGCCTCCCTCCGGATGACGGATGCTCCCCGCGTGAATACGCCGGCCCACGTCGTCTTGAATCTGCTCGTGGTCGGGCGGGGTCCCGGGCAGCCCTGGATGCCGATCCTGGCCGGTGCCTTGATTCCGGACGTCCCGATCCTGGTGATGTATGCGGTGGAGCGCGGCTTGCTCGGAACTTCTGAAACGCTGGTCTGGCAGGATCGATATTTCGCTTCGGGCTGGCAGCTCTCCATCGATGCGTTCAACTCCTTGCCACTGATTGCACTCGGCTGGCTGCTGGCGCGATGGCGAGGGTCGCGCTTTCTGCAGCTGCTGTTCGTCAGCATGGGATTGCATGCAGGGGCTGATTTTCTCGTGCATCACGACGATGCCCACCGGCACTTCCTGCCCCTTACGGCATGGCGCTTTCCGAGCCCCGTTTCCTACTGGGATCCTCGCCACTTCGGGCAGTTCTTCCTGGCGGCCGAGTTGCTCCTGGTGGTGCTCGGCAGCGCGCATTTCATACGGCGAGATCAGGATCGCCCGGTGCGCCTCCTTGGCGCAGGGATCCTGGCCGTGACGGCTCTTTTCATCGGATTCGCCGCAGTCTTCTGGAGGGGCCTCGGTGAGGGTTGAAGCCGGCCGGGCGTGAGCAGCTAACCTTCCCGCGTGCCTTCACGCATCCCCTTTGCCAAGCTCGATACGGTGTTCCTGGATGCCGGGAACACGCTCGTTTCCATCGATTTCGATCTGGTGGCAGGGGAGCTTTCGTCCCGGGGGCATGCCTGCGAGCCGAACGAGTTGCGCCGCGCCGAGGCCGCCGCGCGACCGCGGGTTTCGTCTTGGGCTCACGATCAGGGGCGCACGGAAGGGAACGACGCCTTCACGACCTACCTGAGGTTTGCGCTCGAGGCATTGCCCCGGCCACCTGACGCCTCGGAGGCGCTGGCCGCAGAGGTTGCGGCGGTGGTTCGCGAGCCCGGGGCCTCCGATCGTCTATGGTGCTGGGTGCTACCAGGAACCCGCGAGGCCCTCGAGCGCCTGCGGATGATGGAACTCAGGCTCGTCGTGGTGAGCAATTCGGATGGAACGGTGAAGCGAGCGCTGGAGAATTGCGGGCTCCTGTCGTATTTCGATGAAGTCGTCGACTCCCACGTCGTCGGTTTCGAGAAGCCGGATCGGCGGATCTTCGATTCCGCCCTCGAATGCGCTGGCGCCAGGCCGGAGGCCACTGTTCATGTCGGGGATCTCTACCATGCCGATGTGCTGGGTGCGCGAGCGTGCGGAATCCATACCGCTTTGCTGGATCCATTCGACGATTGGGGGGAGACCGATTGCCCCCGGCTCGCTGATCTGGAGGAACTAGCGGACTCGTTCGAGGCTGCTCACGCGTGACAGCCAACCTCTTCGTCGCTGTGTCGACCGTCATCCTCGTGCTGATCGCGATCGGAATGCACTTCGAAGTGCTGAGATATCTCTCGTTCAGGCTTCCGCGCAGCCGTATCCCCCGCCGCTTTCGCGTCGGGCTGGTGATCATCGTCGCAGTGGCGACCCACCTGGCCGAATCGCTGGTCTTCGCGCTGGGAATCGGTTTGCTGATCCAGGGAGGCTATGGCGAGATCGATGGGCCCATCTCGACCGCGCGAGATGTCATGTACTTCTCGATCGTGACCTATACGTCGTTGGGTTACGGCGATCTGGTCCCCGTCGGGTCGCTGCGAATCTTGTGCGGCGTCGAGGCTCTGACGGGCCTCGTGTTGATCGCCTGGACAGCCTCGTTTACCTACGTCGAGATGCAGAGATACTGGCACATCGAGGACTGAGTCCTTCTCGCCACGCGTAGCTTCGTACCGTGCACCGTGTAGCAATCCAGCCAAGGGAGAGATCTCGTGCGTTTTACTTTCGCCGAATCCATGTGCGATCCCCTGCAATACGCTCCCCTCGCCATCGAGGCGGAGTCGGCCGGTTTCCATTCGTTCTGCGTCCCCGAGAGCATTTTCTATCCGAAGGAATCCAACTCGAAATACCCCTACACGCCGGACGGAGATCGCGGTTTTCTCGAAGACAAGCCCTTCATCGATCCCTTCGTGTTGATGGGGGCCCTCGGCGCGGTGACGGAACGCCTTCGCTTCACCACCTTCGTGGTGAAGCTTCCGATGCGACATCCGGTTCTCGCTGCCAAACAAGCGATCTCGGTTGCCGTCCTCACGGAGAACAGGCTCGGCTTCGGTGTCGGCCTTTCGCCCTGGCCGGACGACTTCCGTGTTCTCGACGTCCCCTGGAAGGGTCGCGGCAAGCGCCTCGATGAGATGATCGAGATCTTCCAGGGGCTCCAGACGGGCAACTTCTTCGAGTTTCACGGCGAACACTTCGACATCGAGCCGATCAAACTCTGCCCCCGGCCGACACAGCCCATCCCGCTTCTGATCGGCGGTCACGCGGACGCCGCCCTCAGACGAGCGGCACGAAGCGGAGATGGTTGGATGCACGCAGGCGGCGGCGAAGCTTCCGATCTGGATGCGGCGATCACGCGGATCCAGGAGCTGCGTGGGGAGTACGGCCGGGAAACCAACCCCTTCGAGATTCATGTCATCTCGATGGATGCCTACACAGCGGACGGAATCAAACGCCTCGAAGACAAGGGCGTGACCGACGCGATCGTGGGTTTCCGAAATGCCTACGAGGAAGATCGGACGCCGCTGCAAACCAAGATCGACGCCCTCAAGGGTTTCGGCGACAACGTGATCGCGAAGGCTGGCTGAATCACGGCTGGAGAGATCCTGCGGTTCGAGGCGGCTCGACGCGGAACCACCAGACTTCGATGCTTGCTGCCCAGGAGTCCGCCTCGATGTCGTACTTTTCGGCCGCTGCTACTCGCAGGCGATCGATGAGATCGGTGTCGTCGATGCGCACGAGGCGGCAGACGAAGATTTCTCCGGTGATTCGGATGCGTGCGCGGGGATCGGCCAGCGCCAACTGCGGCCAGCGCTTTCCGGGGTTGAAGAAATCGGCGGGAACGAAGAGCGTGTCTTCCAGCACCACGGCCCAGGTATGCACGGAATGGGGAGAGTTGCCGCCAACCTCGACGGCGATTCGTTCTTCCGCCGCGGCGAAGCCGAAGCCCGCTATCGGATAGGCGCGTTCGTCGCCCGGGAGCGGGCCCACCGGGCCACCGCAGGCCAGGGCCAGAGCGAGCCCCAAGCTGCCGAAGATCCACCTCATATCGATCGATGGTAGACTGCCGAGGCTTCGCGCGCGGATCAACCAAGGAGAAGTGAACGTCGATGAAGTTCTACAACTCGATCGGGCCCAATCCCAAGCTGGTCCGTGTGTTCGCCGCCGAGAAAGGCTTCGATCTGGGAAATGTCCAGGAGGTGGACATCATGGCCGGCGAGAATCGCCAGGCTGAATACATGGCGAAGAATCCGGCGGCCGGGATGCCTTCTCTCGAACTCGACGACGGCCAGATCATCTCCGAAACGATCGCCATCTGCGAGCTGATCGAAGAGCTGAAGCCGGAACCGGCGCTGATCGGGACGACGGCGGCGGAACGCGCCGAGACCCGCATGTGGGTGCGCAGGGTCGAGTGGAAGATCATTGCTCCCCTCACGGATGGTTTTCGAAATGGCGAGGGCAGCGCGCTCTTCAAGGATCGCATGCGTCTCCTGCCCGAGGCTTCGGATTGGCAGAAGAGCTGCGCTCAGGATGGCCTTTCGTGGCTCGATGAGCAGATGGCCGGCCGGGATACCATCGTTCCTGGCCGCTTCAGCCTGGCCGACGTAGCGCTCTTCGCGTTCGCAGATTTTGGCGCCCAGGTCGGTCAGCCGATCGATCCGGCGCTGAAGAACGTAAACGCCTGGCTCGAGATGGCCAAGGGAAGGCCTAGCGCTGACGCCTAGCAAACCGGTCGCCCGCCGGATCGACGAGATCGAATGGTCGAGCTGGGTTGCTGCTGACGTGGCCACCCTGGTCTTCATCGTCAACAATGGCCGCGTGCTGTTGATTCGCAAGAAGCGGGGGCTCGGTGCCGGAAAGATCAACGGTCCGGGTGGACGTCTCGAGCCGGGCGAGACACCTCTGCAATGTGCCATTCGAGAGGTCGAGGAAGAACTCCTGATCAAACCCGAGGGGCTGAGGAAGGGCGGAGAGAGTCGCTTCCAATTCGTGGATGGCTACTCCATCCACGTGCACGTCTTCCAGGCGACAGGCTACACAGGCGAACCCACCGAAACCGAAGAGGCCATTCCGCTCTGGTTCGATCGGGAGAAACTCCCCTACGAAGAGATGTGGGAAGACGACGAACTCTGGCTTCCCCATCTTCTTGCCGGCTCCGCTTTCGACGGGCGATTCATCTTCGACGGCGACAGGATGTTGGACCACCGGTTGCAGGTGGTTCCGTAGTGGATGTCGGAGGTCACGCCAGGCCTTGGAGCTTGCGGGAGAGGGTGGCCTTCAACAGATCCAGCTCGGTTTCGGGCCTTCCTCGGCCCGCTCCGCCGATCACCAGCATCGAAGCGATCCCTGTGAGCACGGAGACCGTGTAGCGCTGAAGGGCCAGGCTCTCCCTTCGAGAGAGTCGCGAATCCGCGAACGCGCCCTGCCAGATCCGGTTCCATTCCTCGCTCATACCGGATTGCCAGGTGGGTAGATCCCCGGGCGCGCGGGTGCGCTCGACCTGCAAGAGGATCTCGAACGTCGATTGGTAGTCCGCACTCCCGAAATGTGACCATGCACAATCGATGAACGCATCGATGCGCTCGTCCAGTGGCGCTCCGGCTTCGGGCATGTCATCGAGACGTTCCGCGAAGCGTTCGAAGGAATCTTCGAGTACCGCACGCAGGATGCCGTCCTTGTCGCCAAAGTGGTGCTGCACTGCGCCCCAGGTCACGCCGGCTCGGCGGGTGATCTCCGAGGCGGTAGCGCCACCGAACCCGACGTCCGCAATGCACTCGACCACTGCGTCCATGATCAGCGCTCGGGTTTCTGCGGTGCGTTCGGCCTGGGTCCGGCGGACAGTCTGGGGGGCCATGGGTCGCTTCTCACGGCTGAACGGTATCATAATTTCCATTGCAAACGTTATGGAAGCGGCGTATCGTCGCCCGATCATCGTCGAGGAGACCCCCATGAGCTTTCCGGGCATCGAAGGCAAGGTTGCGGTCGTCACCGGTGCCGGCGGCGGGATCGGCGAGGGCTATGCGAAAGCGTTGGCCGCCGAAGGCGCGAAGGTCGCGATCGCCGAGATCGTGAAGCAGAACGGTGAGCGCGTCGCCGAGGAGATTCGCGCTTCAGGCGGAACGGCCCTCTTCGTGGAGGTCGATGTAGCCAGTGAAGCCTCGACCCGGACGATGGCAGAAAACGTCGTCGGAGAATTCGGCGGGATCGATTTCCTGGTGAACAACGCGGCCATCTTCGGCGACATGGAGCTCGCTTCGCTCCTCACGGTCGATCTCGACTACTACAAGAAGTTCATGAGCGTGAACATGGACGGCGCGTTGCTTTGTACGCGAGCATGCCATCGAAGCATGAAGGAGCGAGGTGGTGGCGCCATCGTGAACCAATCATCGACGGCCGCCTGGATGGGCGTTGGCTATTACGGCCTCGCCAAGCTCGGCATGAACGGCTTGACCCACTGCCTTGCGAAAGAACTCGGGCATGCGGGGATCCGTGTGAACGCCATTGCGCCCGGACCGACGGACACGGCCGCGCTCGGCAATCAGGTACCCGAGGCATTCAAGGATCAGCTGGTGTCTTCGTTGGCTCTGCCACGGCTCGGTCAACCGGCGGATATGGCTTCCGCCTGTCTCTTCCTCTTGTCCGATGCTGCCGCGTGGATTACCGGGCAGATCCTGGCGGTAGACGGCGGCCAGATCGTGAGGGCCTAGCGATGGCGCTCGAGCCTCTTTCGCCGGAAACGCGCAATCTGATCGACGGCGAGCTGGTTGAATCCTCGAACGGCAACCGTTTCGACAACGTGAACCCGGCAACGGAAGAAATCCTGGGTAACGCCAGCGATGGCACCAAGGATGACATGCAGGCCGCTCTGGCCGCGGCCCGTCGTTCATTCGACGAGACCGACTGGGCCACGAATCCCGGTTTCCGCGCTCGTTGCCTTCGGCAGCTCCACGCAGGGATGCTCGAGGAGAAGGAGCAGCTCCGTGCAATCGTGGTGGGCGAAGCCGGTGCGTGCGTTTCGCTCACGGGTTTCATGCATGTCGATGACCCGATCGAGATGATGGCGTACTGGGCCGAGCTGGCGGAGAACTACGAGTACGAAACGGAAATGGCGACCATTCCGTTCGGGGGGAGAGAGAATCGTCGCCTCCTGCGCCGCGAGCCGATGGGAGTGGTCGGTGCGATCACACCCTGGAACGTTCCGCTCTATCTGAACATCGCGAAGATCGGGCCTTCTCTCGCAGCGGGCTGCAGCATCGTCCTGAAGCCGGCGCCCGATACGCCGTGGAGTGCGACCCATCTCGGGAAGATCATCACCGAGAAAACCGATCTTCCGCCGGGCATCGTCAACATCGTGGCTTCTTCCGATCATCTGACGGGTGAGGTGCTCTCCGGAGATCCACGCGTCGATCTGGTGACCTTTACCGGCTCCACAGCGACCGGTCGCCGCGTGATGGAGAATGCCTCGGCAACCGTGAAGAAGGCATTCCTCGAGCTCGGGGGAAAGAGCGCTTCGATCGTCCTGGACGATGCAAAGCTGGAGAGTGTGCTCCCCGGTGCGGCAATGACCTGTGTCCATGCCGGTCAGGGCTGTGCACTCACGACCCGCTGGCTGGTACCGCGCTCCCGGTACTCAGATTCCATCGAGATCATGAAGAGTGCTTTCGAGGGCTGGAACTGGGGAGATCCAACGAATCCAGCCAACCTGCAAGGGCCGCAGATTTCGAAACGCCAGCAGGCGCGTGTGCTGGACTACATCGAGAAGGGCAAGCAGGAGGGCGCTCGATGTCTGGTTGGCGGGGGTCGACCTGACGGCAAGGGTTTCTTCGTCGAGCCGACGCTCTTCGTGGATGTCGATCCCGGAATGACGATCGCCCAGGAAGAGATCTTCGGTCCGGTCTGCTGCGTTCTGCCCTACGAGGACGAAGACGATGCGATTCGTATCGCCAATGACTCGATCTACGGACTTTCCGGCGCCGTACATAGCGGCGACGACGAACACGCGTTGGCCGTGGCCCGTCGCATCAAGACCGGCACGATCTCCGTCAACGGAGGCATGTGGTTCCACGTCAGCTCCCCCTTCGGCGGCTACGGCCAGAGCGGCCTCGGCCGCGAAAACGGCGAAATGGGATTCGAGGAACACCTGGAAACAAAGGTCATGGCCCTACCGGTCCGCAACCCATGAAGCGCAACCAGCACAACGAGGAGTGACCTTCATGCCTTCTTTCCCCCGCGAAGAGATCGAAGAGATGGTGCGCCGTTGGGTCGCGGCCAACAACGAGGCTGGAGCGACAGGCGATTGGTCGAAGATGTCTGCATTCTATGCCGAGGATGCGATCTATAGTTGGAACAACGGGCCGAATTGGGAGTTCGTCGCGCGGGGCCGCAAAGAGATCCACGATTGGGTTTTCGGCACGGAGATGGAAGGGCTGGAGCAATGGACGTATCCCTACGTCCGCACCCTCATCGACGATCAAAAGGGTGAGTTTATCGGAATCTGGCGGCAGGTTGCACCGATCGAGGATCCGGATGGCGTGCCCTATGAGATCCACGGAACCGGCGGCTCATGGTTCCGCTATGCGGGAGATTTCCGATGGGCTTGGCAGCGGGATTTCTTCGATCACATCAATGCAGGCACTGTTTTCGGTGCGATGGCGAAGAACGGTCAGCTGACCCCGGCAATGCAGGAGCGCATGAAGAAGGGCTCGAAGATGCCCGGCTGGGTTCGACGTAGCGAGTTCGACTGGTTCTCGACGCTCGTCGACCGAGAGGCGTAGCGGTTGCCGGCGCGCCTGCGGGCGGACTACTCCGAGGGATTCGATCCGGATGTCACGCTCGCGAGCTTTTCTCGTCAAGCGCTCTGCAATCTCGGTAGGGAATATCTGCTGATCGGGCATCTTCAAGATCGCGTTGGGCTGCCCCTCGCGATGCAATTGCTCGGCGAAGACGCCCAGCTCCAACTCTCCATCGACGAGTGGATGGGAGCGAGCCCGATCTACTCCGTGCGCATGCAGAAGGCACTCGGTTTCCAGGGCGATGATGTCGGCACGGTGTTCAAGAACCTGCAGCTCGATATCGGTGCTCCGCCCCAGTTCATGGATTTCCAGTTCCAGCTGGACAACCCGGAATACGGTGAGTTCTGGCTGCCTCATTGCGGCGCATTGATGGATGTCGAGCCGTTCGGCGAAGCGCGCGTGAAGCGGATGTGCCACGACATCGAGGATCCCACCTTCGATGCGACCGCAGCCGCGACGAATCCGCGCATGAAGATGCGACCGATCCATCGCCCGCCGCGTCGGCCAGCCGGGCGAACGCCTCATTGTCGCTGGGCCGTGTACTTCGAAGAGGAAGCGACGCCGTACCAGCAGCACGCGAATCTTGCGCGAATGCAAGCGACGAAGATTGCCACCACTTCAATCGCGCTTCCCGAAAAGAGCCTCGAGGCCGGTGGTTGGGCGGACTACTCAGGTCCATTCGATCCCGGATTCCAGCTGGAGGATCTGGGCCACCGCGCGCTGCTCGTGATCTGCCAGGAAGCCAGCGTTCAAATACATCTGCTTGCCCGTGCCTTGATGCTGAACATCGCCGAGCGGCATAGCGAGGAAGCCGCGGCCGATCTGGGTAAGCGCCAGTGGATCGGTGCTGCGGCATTGGCTGCAGTTCGGCTCCGCGCTGCCATGGCGATCGAGGGCGATGGAATCGATGCGATCGCAAAGGTCTTCCAGCTCCATCCCCATTTTCACCCCAGAACCTACGTCGATCTCCACATCGAAGTGACGGGCGTCTCATCCGCACGCCTGCGGCTCAGCGATTGTCCAGCGCTTCAGGAAGGCGACTCCTACTCCTGGCTCGCAGGCCTCGGCCCCGAAACCCATCCCGCGCTGGACGCGATCGCTCTTGCAGTGAATCCCCGGGCGCGTTGTCAGCCGGTCGAAAACCCCACCGACGCCGAGCTCGCCTGGGACGTGGTCATCGATGCCACATCCGAACCCCAGGCAGAGCCCGTCGAACTGAAGCTCGCACACCTCAGCCGGGGGGCCGAATTCACCTTCGAGCAGCGCCGCCCACTTCGCGGCTAGTCGCGGGCGGCAATCGCGGCATGGCCCGGCCGGTGCCCTGCGTGGCCGCGTCAGCGCCGGCCCTCGTCTTTCACCCGGTAGATGCGCGCCATGTCCTGGGAGACGAGGCCCGCCGTCGGCATGGCGAGCCCGTGCTTGCGTGCCAGGTCGAGGGCATGGGCGAGGTCCTTTTCTGCCGTGTTCATTTGAAGGCGGCTGAAGGCCTGGAAGGCTTCGCTCGATGCCGCCTCATCGGGCATCCGGTGCAGGGCCAGGAAGCGGAGCTGCAGATCGGTGAGCTGGCCGTTCGAGCGAACGGCTTCGATGAAGACATCCGGGTCGAGCCCCGACGCCTTCGCCAGAAGAAAGGATTCGCGGGCCGCCGCCCATTGGATGTAGGTCAGCGTGTTCACCGCAAGCTTGAGCTTGGCTCCGCTTCCGAGGGGCCCTGCATGTACAATGGCCTTTGAACTCGCGTCGAGGACCGGTCGAGCCTTTTCGATCGATGCGTCGTCACCGCCGACCAGGAAGACGAGTTCGCCGGCCGCGGCGCCGTGGGAGCCACCCGTGACGCAGGCATCGATCACCACGGCGCCCTTTGCATCCGCGGCCTTGGCCATTTCCTCGATCGTCTCGGGCTGCACGGTGCTGTGGATGGCGATCAGCGTGCCGGCCGCCACGCCTTCCAACGCCCCGTCCTTCCCAGTGAGGACGGCTCGCACATGCGCGTCCGTAGGAACGCAGACACAGAGAACGTCCGATCGCATTCCTGCTTCCCGTGCATTGGAAGCCGCCTTTGCGCCACCCGTTACGAGCCGTTGAACCTTCAAATTGTCCAGATCGCAGACAGTCGTATCGAAGCCAGCGGGGGCGAGGTGCGAAGCCATGGGCATCCCCATGTCGCCCAGTCCGATGTAGCCTACGCGCGTCGTCATTGAGGGCTCCCCTTTCCGATCGTCAAGGATACCGCGTGGGCCGCGCATCGGAGGCGTGTCGTTGAATTTCGAGCGATGTCGAAGGCGCTGGACCCGCCTCGCCGGAGTTCGATCGTCAGCCCGCTTCGCGCGGTTGGTTCCCGACGAACGCGATCTTTCCCGCGCTCTCCGGGTCGCGGATCAACTCGAGGACCTTGGCCGCGATGTCTTCCGGCGCCAGCATTTCCACGCCATCGATGATCGGCTGCAGCCACGCCGCCGGTCCGTCAGGACCCGTCTCTTGCACCATATCCGTAGCGACGACGCCTGGGCAGACACAGCTCACGCGTACGCCGTGGCTTTCCTGGAGGGGCACGCAGGATTTCGTGAAGTGAACGACGCCTGCCTTGGTTGCGACGTACACGGCCTGCTGGGGAAGCGGGACGAAGGCACCGCCTGAGGACGTGTTGACGACGGCACCGCCACCGGAGCGTTTCATGGCCTCGAGTGCCAGCTGGGTGCCGAGGATGACACCGCGCAGGTTGACGTCGATGACCGCTACGGCGCGGTCGCTCGGCAGATCCGGCCACGTGTGCGGGCCTTCGCCGAGGCCCGCATTGTTATGCAGGATGTGAAGACCGCCGAATCGGTCCTCGGTCTCTCCCATGAGGCGACGTAGAGAGGCGAGGTCGGAGACATCGGTTTCGAGGGCGAGCGCTTCGGCTCCCTCGGCGCGTACCAGGGCTGCAGTTTCCAGAGAGAGCGCCTGACGCAAGTCGGCCAACACGACGGCGCGGGCGCCCGCCCTGGCGAGCTCGACCGCCGTTGCCCGACCGATCCCTCGGGCCGCGCCCGTGACGATGGCCTGTAGACGCTCACTCAGAAGCGTAGAAATCTGATCATTTGGCCGGGGGGCGACGCAGCCCGCCGTTCCGGATTCCGATTCAGATCTTCCGGGTCGAAAGGTCCTTGACCCAGGGCGAACGCCCTCCCGGCTCGACCG
>JAAETT010000053.1 GCA_024228115.1 bacterium | reverse complement strand
TCCGGTCGAGCCGGGAGGGCGTTCGCCCTGGGTCAAGGACCTTTCGACCCGGAAGATCTGAATCGGAATCCGGAACGGCGGGCTGCGTCGCCCCCCGGCCAAATGATCAGATTTCTACGCTTCTGAGTGAGCGTCTACAATAGGATGGAAGGCCTCGATCACTGAGGTCCGCGTCACATCGGCACAGGCCTGCCGACGCTAGCTCGCCCTGAGCGCGGTTCGGACGACCTGTGCGCCCGCCCGAGCGGCAACAGTCGCTGTCGGGACGACGGGTGAGTTCGAGGCCGCGTCGATACTGCGGCAGGACTGGGCGAGAACTCCGTCGCAGGTGCCTCCTGTTGCCCGGCTCTGCGCACCTCCGCAGCGTCACAACCGCCCAGTTTTCGTTACACACTCCTGCTTCCGGGCAGTAGAGGTGCGCGTTTGTCAGCGAAGTATTTGCACCTCGGGAGGGTCCGAATGGACCCCGAACGCCTGTTTGTTTCCAGTTCTCGGCTTCCGTCGCTCCTCAGGGCTGCGTTGCCTTCTTGCCATTCCATCGCCTGACTCGTAAGTGCCTGAAACCAGGTCCTTTTCCAGAAGGACCCAAAACACTCGGCGAGCATGTCAAGGCCAAGCGGCTAGAAGCTGGCCTCCACCAAGCAGAGCTCGCTGCCCAACTCGGGGTGGACGAGTTCACGGTGTTGAACTGGGAGAACGGCCACACCATGCCCAGGGTCAGCTACTACGGCCGGGTGGTGGCCGGCGGTGATCGTCAAAGGGTCAGTCTCGGACGGGGGGTCGTACATCAGGTTCTTTCCGGCTGAGGCGGCAGGACTTCCGCCTCAATGCCGTCGTCGCGAAGCTTGCGCTCAACCTGTTCTCGCGTGCGGAGGCTCGTGGGAACGAGCAATACCAGCGCGCCGTCCGGAGATTCTTCCGGCCCGGTGACCAGGCCGCTTCTGCCAACAACCGAGGCGATCACCGCCCTCAGAGCGGTGCCTGGCGTTTCAAACTGGCCCGCGGCAAGAACCACGGTCCACCTGTGGATTGCCGCCTGTTCGTCGCCCACCATCGGAACAGCATAACATTTCGGGAACCCATGACCGCACCGGCTATCCCCCGAAGATGGGTCGAGCTTGATGCCTTGTGATGTACCGGCGAAGCTGGTCCAGCCGGCGGACTGTCGGCAACATCGCGAACTCCTTGACGGACGGTTCCATGCCCGGATCTATCGGTTGGCACCGCCGCCCCTCGACTCGGGTTCTTCCCGCCCGCCGAGGAGTGCGATAGCCTGTGCAGATCCAGACGCATACGGTCGATAGCGGCACAATGACAAGTCCGTGGCCAAAGCGCGCGGAAACACGGGCCGCCGCTTCAGGAGCGGCTCATTTCGCCGCGAGACCAACGCCCCTTCCGCCGGGTCCCCTTGCACTGCAGACTGACTGTAGAACTCTGTCGTCTCCGGTAGCTGTCGAGAAGGCGGTCCCGTCGCGGGTTTGTTCGAATGTCGAAGGCAGGATCTTCCATCTATGACGAGTTGACCGAGCGGTTCACCGGCTGGGCGTGCTCGACAACGTGACGCTCGCGGATGCCTACTTCGGTCGGAAATACGCGGTAGTATCGGAGCGAGAGAAGATCGAGATGCGTATCATGCGAAAGAGGAAGAAGGAGTACCTGGCCGCGAGGGCGGCCTAGGTTGAAACCAGGAACTGTCTCTTAGCGAAAGCTATCCGCGGCCCGAAAGCTCTTGTCATCGCGATCGATGCAGGTGTAGTAGTGGCCTAGCCTGACCACGGTACTGTGTCGAACGAGCCAGCGAGGGATGGAGGGGACATTCGATGGGCGAGGAGACCTTCTACGAGTGGAAGGAACGCGACAAGAAGAGCGGCGCCGATCCCATCGGCTGGAAGGACGCCAAAGCGGACGTCCTCAAAGCCGAACGCGAGGAGATGGCCAGGCGGCGCGGCGTCTATCCGGACAAGACGCCAGTGGCGGGCGACGTCGCCGGGCTGGCCATCTCTGGCGGGGGCATCCGCTCGGCGACCTTCGCACTCGGCGTGCTCCAGGCGCTCGGCGAACGCGGGTTGCTGCAACGCTTCGACTACCTGTCGACCGTCTCGGGCGGTGGCTATCTGGGCGCCTCGCTGAGCTGGCTGCTGAGAGACCAGTTCGCTCATAAGCGTCCGGACGAGATTCCGGAGCTGGGCCTCGAGCGGGGTAGCTTCCCCTACGGCACGGCCGATCCGGATTCGGACGCTGCGGATCGCCCGGGATGGCAGAAGAAGCTGCTCGCCTACCTGCGCGCGCACGGCGAATACCTCACGCCGGGCCAGCGCATCACGCTCCTATCCGGCCTGGGGGTAGTTCTGCGCGGAATCATCGTGAACCTGACCGTCTGGCTACCGATCCTCGCCGCCGTCTTCGTCGTCTTCCTCGTGTTCGATCGATCCTTCGAGGACGGAGCCCTCGTCTGGACAAAGGACCCCGCGGATCCGTTACGGATGGCCCGGTGGCTCGTTGGGCTCCTCATCTTCATCTTCGCTTGCCTGTCTCTGGGCTTCGCGGTCACCACCTATTGGGTGCGCAATCTGCCGCCATGGTTCCGCTACTGGTACCGCAGGCTCTTCGAGAAGTTCTCGGGTGTACTGCTCAAGGCGGTCCTCGCCCTGCTCGTGCTCGCCTCGCTCCCGTTCGTCGTCGGCCTAATCGACAAATACGCGACGGCTGCCGGGGTCATTTCCTTTCTTCTCGGCTCGCTCTCCGCGATACCCACGTTCAAGGGAGGCGACGACGGGGAATCCGGGATTCCACTCGGCGTGATCGCAGGAGTAGGAGCCGCACTCCTGCTCTACGGGGTATTGATTCTCGCCTATCAGCTGGCCTCCCTTTGGTTCGGGGGCAGCGTCGTGGAGGTCTACCCGCTCCAAATCCCCGGGATGCTTGTCGTGGGCGCCGCTGTAGCCGTGGCGGTGCTGGTCGGTCTCCTCTCCAACCTCAACCTCGTCGGCATGCGCCGTTTCTACCGCGATCGGCTGATGGAGACCTTTATGCCCGAGCCGGCCGACGCACTCAAGAACAAGACCGGTCCCTCCCTGGCCGCCGACGTGCTTCGCCTGAGCGACCTCGCTGCGATCAAAGAGACTGACCGCGGTTCGGAGGAGCGGGAGCCCTGCCGAGGCCCCTACCACCTGATCAACACCAATGTCGTGCTGGTGGACTCGCCACGCCGCAAGTTCCAGATCCGTGGCGGCGACAGCTTCTTGCTGGCGCCCCGCTACTGCGGCAGCGATGCCACGGGGTATCGACAGACGGGCGAATTCGCCAGGGACAACATCACGCTCGCCAGCGCGATGGCGATCTCCGGCGCGGCCGCCCATCCGAACACCGGCGTCGGGGGCGTTGGCCCGATGCGGCAGAAGGCGGTGGCGGTGCTCATGAACCTCCTCAACATTCGGCTCGGCTACTGGATTCCCCACCCGAGCCGGCCGAATCAGAAGGCGCGAACCCCGAGCCACTTCAAGGCTGCGTACTACCAAGTCGCCTCCGACGGCTATATGGAGAGGCGTGGCCACCTGGAGATCAGCGATGGAGGCCACTTCGAGAATCTGGGCGTCTACGAGCTGGTGCGGCGGAAATGCGGCTTCATCCTCGCGATCGATGGCGCCGCGGATCCCGGGTTCGCCTTCGCGGACCTCCGCAACGCCGGTGAGCGGATCCGCGAGGACTTCGGCGCCCGGCTCAACTTCGATGAAGGCGAGATCGAGGAGATGGTCCCGAAAGAAGGGGATCGGGAGGACGCAATCGCCCGGGCGAAGTGCGCCAAGCAGGGATTCGCCGAGGGCCTGATCCGCTACAACGATGGCACGAAGGGCCGTATCGTCTACGTGAAGAGCACCTTCGTGAAGGAGCTGGCCCTGCGCGTCCGTGGCTACAAGCGTGCAAACAAGGAGTTCCCGGACGAGTCCACAGCCGACCAGTTCTTCGACGAGAGTCAGTTCGAAGCCTACCGCTGGCTCGGCTACGCGATCGGCGAGCAGGCGGCGGACCCGGTCGACGACCGCCTGCCGCACAAGTGGTGGTAGGAGACTGAAGCGGGGCTCCAATCCGCCGGGGTTTCGCGAATAGACGCGCCCCGCCGCCTCCACCAGCTCGCCGAGCCTGTCTGTCCTCAGAATTCATCGCGTTGGTAGGGTCGAGGGCTGGCGCGGTGGTCCGTAAGGCGGTGGCCTTGTCTGTATCCCGGGTTTCCCCGTTCGTGCCCGTGTAGACCCCACCGTGACTCCGTTTCCAGCCCCCGCCACATCGAACGCAGCATGCGGATTTCC
>JAAETT010000052.1 GCA_024228115.1 bacterium | reverse complement strand
TCCGGTCGAGCCGGGAGGGCGTTCGCCCTGGGTCAAGGACCTTTCGACCCGGAAGATCTGAATCGGAATCCGGAACGGCGGGCTGCGTCGCCCCCCGGCCAAATGATCAGATTTCTACGCTTCTGAGTGAGCGTCTACACACCGGCCTTCGAGCGCATCTACGTGGCGGCCGGGACGGGCGGCACGCTGGCCGGCTTGCTCTGCGGTTTTCAGCTTGCTGGGCGCGAGGCGTCCATTCGCGGCATCTGCGTCGCCCATCAGGCCCAGGAAGATCAGCCGGCCGTTATCGCCCTGGCAGGCGAGGTCTGCAAGCTGCTAGGCCAACCGGAGTTGCCGAATGATGTCGTCGAATTGACGGACGCGTTCCTGGGTGAGGCGTATGGTGTTCCGACCCAGGAGGGCCTCGAGGCGATCTCTCTCTGCGCCCGGAACGAGGGCCTCCTGCTCGATCCGGTGTACACGAGCAAGGCGATGGCTGCACTGGTGAGCGACGTGAGGAATGGGATCGCCGGCGACGGCCCCGTGCTCTTCTGGCATACCGGCGGCGCTCCGGCCCTGTTTGCCTACCGCAGCGAGCTGAGCCAGACGGATCGGGCGTAGCCTGCTCCAGCGTGGGCGCGAGTGGCCCTGTCAGGTCCGCTCGCCACGTCCGTCTACGAGAGGTCGGCTAGGGTCGCTGACCATTCGACATCTGACTCTGTTCTCCGTGTTCGAAGCGCCCCGCGCGTAGGAAGTGGATGACTTCGTCGACAACGCCGTCGTTGTTTCGGATACGCACGTGCCCGGCCGGAACGGCCAGGAAATCGGTCATGCCTTCGACGCGTGCGCTTTCGATGGAGACGACACCGTCATTTTCGCCGGTGACGATCCAGGCGCCCACGTTGCTCGAAAGAGGATGGGCGCCCGCGATGATGCCCAGTTCGTAGTCCGGCGGCCCGATGCTCCTCGGAAAACTCGTCCTGCCCGTTCCCAGGGTCTCGGCGGTCGGGCCGAGAAAGAGCCGGAACCACCAGTCGTTGCCAAAGGTATCGACCAGCTCGCTTCCCTTGTTGGGCGGCGCAATCATCACGACCCGGCCGAGGGCTTCGGGTCGTTTTTCAGCCAGGACGGCACGGGCCAACACGCCTCCCAAGGAATGGGTGACGAAATGCAGCCTCTCTCCGCTTTCCACGCAGCATTGGTCCAGGGAACCCTGAAGGTGGTCCACCAACGCTTCCGGCGGCTCGCTGCGGGACGGGTAGCCGAGGTTGTGGACGGCATAGCCCTCCCGGGCGAGGCGCTTTTCGAGGGGCCGCATCGCCCGGGGAGAACGGGCCAGGCCGTGTAGCAGCACGACCTGCTCCGGAATGGGCTCCTCGGGGGCCGCAGAGGCGCCCTGCACGGGAGCGATCAACAGGAATGCAAGAAGGCAAGCCCTCAATCGACGATCGCTCCGTAGACCAGGGCCTTGAGTTGCCCGCGGAAATCGAAAGTCCCAGAAGGCATGAGCTGAGTGAAGAAGAGCACGATCAGCTCTTCGGCAGGATCGACCCAGAAGATCGTGCTGGCTGCGCCCCCCCAGGCGAATTCTCCAACCGAGCCCACGTTCTGGGCGCGGACGAGGTCATCGATGACCGAAAAACCCAGGCCGAAACCCGTGCCCTCGTAGGGTGTCTCCGAGAACGTCCCTACCGCAAATTCGGAAAGATCCTGCCCCTCCGGCAGGTGATTGCGAGTCATCAGGTCGAGCGTACGCGGGCCGATGATGCGTTGGCCGTCGAGAAGGCCGCCTCCGAGTAGTGCCCGGCAGAAACGCAGGTAGTCGGCGGCGGTCGAGACCAATCCTCCCCCACCGGAGAAGAATGTGACATCGCGCGCAAAGGGGCTGTCTTCCGGATCGTCCTCCAGGCGCAAAACCTTCCGTGGGCCACGTGCATAACAAGCGGAGAATCGATCCCGAAGCGCCTCGGGGACCTGAAAACCGGTTTCATTCATGCCGAGTGGGGCGAAGACATGCTCCTGGAGGTAGCGATCCAGGGGTTGGCCCGAGATCACCTCGACCAGATAGCCGCAAACGTCGGAGGCCACGGAGTAGTTCCATGCGCTCCCCGGGGAGAATTCCAACGGCAGCGTTGCCAACTGGCCGATCATGTCGCGTAGGGTGGTGCCAGCCTTGCGATCCCCGACCCGGAGCTTCCGGTAGGCCGCATCCACGTTGGTGCGTTCCATGAACCCGTACGTCAAGCCGGAGGTATGGGTGAGCAGGTCGCGGACGGTCATCGGCCGGTCGCAGGGGCGCGTCAGGAAGTGGGGATGATTGCCCTGCACATAGACCGAGAGGTCCTTCCATTCCGGAATGAAACGATGGACCGGGTCGGACAGGCGGACGCGAGCTTCCTCGTGAAGCTGCATGAGCGCGACCGAAGTGATCGGCTTGGTCATCGAGTAGATGCGGAAGAGGGTGGAGAGCTCCATGGGGAGCTGACGCTCCCGATCTCGCTGGCCAAGTGCGGAGGCGTAAACCACCTCGCCGCGTCGCGCGACGACCGTCAATGCGCCGGGAATCTTGTCCCGGTCGATGTATTGCTCCTGCAGGTGCCGGTCGATGCGGCCGAGGCGCGTACCATCGAGTCCCACATCTTCGGGCCGGGCTGTAATCACCTTGTTCTCCTGCTCGGTATTGGAGGCCCAGGGAGCGTACAGTGTTCCGTCCGCAAGGAGGGAAGCGTGCCCCTGGATCCGGCCTCCAGATCGTTCTCGACCCACTCGCCCGGATCCCGGGCCTGAAGCTCCACGAGCTCGAGTCCGCCGCAGCGCGAGTTTCCTTCGAGCAGATGAAGCTCCCCGCAGAGGAGATTCCGCTTGCCTCGGTGGAGGATCGGGTGGTGCCGGGGCCGCTTGGGGCATCGATAGCCTGGATACGCACAACGGCTCGGGAAGGCCGGAGTCGCGGTCACGTCGACTCGATATGACGGGATGATTCACGGCTTCTTCGCCATGGGGATGCTCGCCCAGGGGGCCGGTGATGCGGTCACGGAGGCCTCCGAAGCTGTTCAGAAAGCGCTCAGATACCGCTAAATTGGGTCAAAAGCCCCCATTTACAGCTTCGGTCTGCTCCTGTCATCTCAATGCATGTGCTCGATCTGCCGATCGTTGACGTACGGACGACTTCCCGTCCGCTGGAGCGTCGGTGACCGAGCCCTCCTGCAAACCACCCATGATCGTCTGGGTCGTCACGGCTCAGGAGGGGGTGTGGCGTGAGGCCGCCGAGGCGCTGAAGCCGATCGGCGCCTCCATTGTCGCCATGCATTGGGACGAGATGGCGGAAGATCTTGGGGCCCGGCCCGACTTGCTGCTCCTCGACATCCGCGGGGGTCTCGATCCGGAAAAGGAGCCCCGGCCGCTTCGAGGTCCCAGCCGAGAACGGGTTCCGCGCCTCTTGCTATGCGAGGACGAGGCGCTTGTCGACACGGTGTTGGCCGGCGACGACCACCACGAAGCCATCGCAGCCGTCGATGGCGCTGTTCCGTGGCATCGAGTGATTGCGCGCTCGAAACGAATGATGGCTCTATCTGCTGAGCTCAGCACGCTCCGTTCCGAGCACGACCTGGCGGTGTGTGCCAGAGAACTCTCCGGCACCGCAATCTGGACTTTGGATCCGGACCGCGGCCTGGTCGAGTGCTCCAGCGAGATCGCGGCGGAACTCGGCGAAGAGCAGAGGCAATGGGAGAGAAATGATTGGCCCACGTTGCTCTCGAGTATTTCATCCAGTGCGACCCGGCAGCTGACCCAAGCGGTCGAAGCGATCGCCAGGCGAGGAGGCACGGGGACCGTCGAGCATTCGGTGCGCGGCGCTTCGGGCGAGGAACGCATCCTGCTGCACCGGATCCGCAGGCTCGAATATGGATCGCGCAAGGTCGTCGGCGCAATGTTCGACGTGACCGAAGAGCGGGAATCGTTTCGCAAGCTCCAGAAGCTCGCGCATTTCGATGGGCTTACCGGGCTGGTCACTCGCCACCACTTCCTTTCCAAGCTGGGCGAAGCTGTGGGCTCGTCGAGTTCCGAGAATCCGGTCTCGCTCTTGTACATCGATCTGGACGGACTCAAAGCCGTCAACGACCGCATGGGCCACCGCGGGGGTGATCTCCTCCTGCGCTACGCAGCTGGGCGTCTGCGGAATGCCATCCGCGATACCCCCGAAATACCCTCGCGTGTATGCGAGAGCGAACGCCCGGTCCTGGGCCGGCTCGGTGGCGATGAGTTTTCGGTGATCCTGCCGACCATCGATCGTGCGAGTGCGGAACGCCTGGCCGCCCAGGTCGTGGACGCGTTTCGCGAACCCTTCGAAGTCATGGGCGTCCGGCTGACTGCGACGGCGAGCGTCGGGATTGCGGGGGCGCCGCTGGATAGCATCATCCCGGATGAACTGGTGCGGTACGCGGATGCCGCGATGTATGAAGCGAAGGGGCAGGGCGGTGATCGCTGGCATGCCTATCGACCCAGCCTTGCGGAGAGTCGGGATCGCCGTCGGGACGTGCGAGATCGGTTGCGCGCTGCCCTGGAAGCAGGCGAGCTGGAGGTGCACTACCAGCCCCGGATTCGTCTGCGCAATGGTCACGTCGCCAGCGCGGAAGCGCTGATGCGCTGGAACAGCCCGGAGCTTGGGAGGGTCTCTCCCGCGGAGTTCATCCCTCTGGCCGAGGAGGCTGGCCTGATCGGTGCCCTCGGACAATTCGCCCTGGATCATGCCTGTCAGGATCTTCGCCGCTTCGATGATGCGGGCATCGAGCCGATCCGGATCTCGGTGAATGTCTCCGGGGCTCAGCTCATGGAGCCGGGCTACGGTGAGAAGCTGTTCTGCACCCTGCAGGAATCAGGAGTCGATCCCTCGAGGGTGGAACTCGAGGTGACCGAGAGTGTCGCGCTTCTCGGGCTCGACCGGGTGGCTCAGCTCCTACGAGAGGTTCGCACGACTGGCGTGCACGTCGCGCTCGATGATTTCGGCACGGGCTACTCTTCGTTGGGCGTCCTCCTGGACCTTCCCCTCGATTGTTTGAAGCTCGACCAATCCGTGATCCGGGATCTCCACACCAATCCGGATGCGGCCAGCGTCGTCCGCGCGATGATCGTCATGGCCCATAGCCTTGGACTCTCGGTGGTGGCCGAGGGCGTGACCGAACCCTCCCAGGTGCAAATCCTCCGCGAGCTCGATTGCGACGAGGTCCAGGGCTTCCTGTTCTCGGAGGCTCTGGGCGCCGCGAAACTGATCGACTTCGTCCGCCAGCCCCGGACGCTGTGATGGATCCCGTGACATCGGCAACCGATCGTGAGACTGCACCTTTCGTACCTGGCGTACGCGTGGCGCTCTCCCAGTACGCACCTGAGGGGGGAAGCCTGTCTCGGCGGGAGCTGGGGGTGGGTGAGATCCTGGTGTGCCCGCGGGTTGGCGCACGTCTCGAGCTGCGCATCCGAGCAGAGCGCGGCCTCGCTTCGAGCCCGATCCGTGAACTTCGTCTCCTCAACGAACGATGCCTTGCGGTGGCGACTCATTGTCGCGTCTACGTCCTGAGCCTACTCGACGCGACGCTCCCTTCGCTGGACGTTTCGGAACTCAGGGCGCACGTGGACGAGATGTTTGCCGGACAAGAGGCTGGCGCGGATGCCCAGGGGGAGGTCACGCAATACGTCCGGATCGGCGAGCCGTTGGTGCGCCCCGGCGGAAGCGCCTTTGCCGGCCGCAGCGCGCGCATCGAGCGAACTCGGATCGATGACCCGGACGCGAAGCCCGAGCTCCTCGGCACGGGGAGATTGTTGGCCGAGCCGGAGCCGGGCCTGGCGCTGCGCTTCCAGGATGCCGAAGGCCAGGTCGTGACCACCTCGGCGGTCCTGGCGGTGGAACAGAGCGGGGCCGATGCCCTCGAGGCTTCCACGGCCAATACGCGGTATCGCTTCGAGGCGACGCCGGAGATTCCCCCCGAAGACGC
Organism: bacterium; assembly: GCA_024228115.1. Classification (NCBI taxonomy): domain Bacteria; species bacterium. Next base: position 45,767 of record JAAETT010000052.1, on the reverse strand, counting down.
CTCCTAGGTTCCGGTGGGTCAATTCGCAGGGTCTCCCGGCCGATAGACCCTCCATGCAGGATCGATGGATCTGGCTCGTGGATGACGGCGAGCTCGAGGATGTTCGCGTCACGTTGGAAGCGGCTGGCTTTTCCGTCCAGCGCAGACCGGTCGATCCAGGCTGGAAGGGCTCAGGACAGCCCGTCCTCCTGGGTTCACTCGCCCGGGTCGCGGACCTCCGCGAGCAGTACCCCGGCGCCCTCAGCGTGGCGGTGATCCCCGGTGACGCCCGGGCCCCGAGCATTCCCCTCGATGGTTGGATTCGTCGGCCGCTGCATCCTTTCGCCCTTGCCACATTGCTGGAAGCCCTCTCCCATTCGGGAGCGGATCGCCGCTGGGCGCCGCGGGTCGCCGTGGGGGCCGCGACTCGCGCCTGGACGCGCCACGGTTTCCGCCGTGCCACGCTGGTGGATCTCTCCGCCTCCGGCGGTCGATTCCTTTGCGAGACCCCCGTCGAGGTCGGCTCACGTATGGTGGTGTGGTTGCCTCCGGCTCCAGGTTTTCGCTGGCCCCGGCGGGTCGGTGGCCGGGTGCTCCGCTGCGAGCCCAACGCCTGGGAGCGTCCCACCCCCCATGCCGTAGGGCTTGGCTTCACCTCTTTGCCTCTTGGTTCACGTCGCCGCCTCCAGGCATTGTTGATCCATCATGCTGGAGCACGCCTGGCTGCCGCCTGGCCGCGTCCATCGGATGGCTTGCCGATGAGGTCCGCCGAGCCCACGGAACGGCGTCGCTACGAACGCCGCCCCTACGATCGTCGGGTGATCGCTCAGCGGTCGGACGGGCCTGTCGTGCTCAGGGCCCGCGATCTCTCGGTGGCAGGCCTGCGCATCGAGCCCGCCGCGGGGCTCCGCCTGGGGAGCGCGCTGAGCCTCGCCATCCAGGTGAAGTCGGGCACTACGCCGCTCGTGCTCGACGCTCGCGTCATGCGGGATGATGGTCCTGCAGGAGTGGTCATGCAGTTCGAAGGTGTCGACGTTCGCCAGCGCGACCGCCTGGCCAAGATGCTCCGCGATCTACCAGAGGCAGGTCAGGCAGGCACGGAGTTGCTCCCGGCCGACGGAACGCAAGATACGCAACCGCTCCCGGCTGACGGCTAGCGGAACAGGCGAGAGACGCTGGATCCGTCGTGGATGGCCCGGATGGCATTCGCGAACAGCGGTGCCACGGATCGAACCTCGATCTTGTTCGAGCGCTTTTCCGGCGGGATCGGAATCGTGTCGGTCACGACCAGCGAGGTCAGGGGCGAAGCCTCGATCCGCTCCACCGCTTTGCCCGAAAGCACCGGGTGGACGCATGCGGCTTCGACGGCAACAGCTCCGCGATCCAGGACGAAGCGCGTCGCCTCCATCATCGTGCCGCCGCTCGCGATCTCGTCATCGATGATCAGGGCGGTCTTGCCTTCGACATCGCCGATCAGGTTCGTGGCCTGGGCCTTCTCGTCGTCGCCGTAGCGGCGCTTGTCGACGATGGCGATGGGCAGGTTCAGCCGGTTGGCGTAGTTGCCAACTTCCTTGGATTCACCGACGTCCCCGGCGACGAGCACGTAGTTGGTCAGGTCCCGATTGTCCCGCAGGTAGTCGCATAGGATCGGAGCGGCCAGCAGTTGGTCGGCAGGGATGCGGAAGAAGCCCTGTACCTGGGGTGAGTGAAGATCCATCGTCAGTACGCGGTCGGCTCCCGCGGTTTGGAGCAGATCGGCCATCAGCCGCGCGGTGATCGAGATCCTGGGTCGGTCCTTCTTGTCGGAGCGTGCGTAGGGAAAGTACGGGAGCACGGCGGTGATCCGATCGGCGGACGAATGCTTCAAGGCGTCGATCGTGATCAACAGCTCGACCAGACCATCGGAGACCGGTGTGCAGGAGGGCTGGATGACGAAGACATCGGCGCCGCGGACGTTCTCCTCGATATGCACCATCAGGTTCTCGTTCGAGAACCGCACCACACTCGACGGACAGACGTCGATCCCCAGATGCTTGCAGATGTCCGACGCCAGCTGGGGGTGGGCAGAACCGCCGATGACTTTGATCTCGCCGCTCATGGCTCTCCTCGCGAGGGCTGTTGGCCCCCGGAGCCAGATCCATGCAAGCCTCGGGCAGGACGCTCGGGGCAGAAGGCGCGGGGGCGCGCTGGGGGGCCGCCTCGCGACGCACCCCCGAAACCGCCGCCAGTCTACCCGTTCCCTTTTCGCTTCGCGATCGGCCCAGCGTCTACGCTTTTGGTTGTGCCCGCGAGATTCCTGCTGGCATGGTACTGGCAGCGTGAAGGCGCATGTCCGCGTCCGATCAAGCCTTTCAGCCTCCGCACTGCCCGAACCCTAGGTGTGAATACCACCAGAATCCAACGGGTTGGCCGTACAAGCGCGACGGATTCCACTTCCGCCAAAGCGATAGGCGCCGCATCCAGCGCTACCTCTGTTCACACTGCGGCCGGTCTTTCAGTACTCAGACGTTCTCCACCACCTATTGGCTGAAGCGCCCCGACCTCCTTCTCCCTCTGGTCAAGACCAGCCTGGCCTGCGCGGGCCTTCGCCAGATGGCCCGCATCCACGACGTCTCGCCTTCCACCGTGGCACTCCAACTCGGCCGCGCCGGCCGCCACTGCCTGGCCTACCACGAACTCAGGCGTCCTCGTACTCCACCCGTGGAGCCCCTCGTCCTCGACGGTTTCGAGACTTTCGAGTTCAGCCAGTACTGGGTCACGCATCTGAACACGGTGGTCGGCGCCGAGAGTCACTACGTCTACGCCACGACCGTCTCCGAGCTGCGCCGCAAGGGCCGCATGACGCGCCGCCAGAAGGAGAGGCGGAAGGAACTCGAGGCTCGCTACGGGAGACCCCATCCTCGCTCCATCGAGCAGGGCGTTTCCGAGGCCCTCGCTCTGGTGCTTCCCGAGGGCTCAACAGGTTTTCTCCGCTCCGACGATCACCACCAGTACCCGCCAGCGCTGCGCAAGCTCCAGGGCCGAGTGTTCCAGCACGAGATCACATCGTCGAAGGTGCCTCGGGTCCCCCAGAACCCACTCTTCCCCGTGAACCTCTACCACTTGTTGCTTCGCCACGGCGGGGGCAATCACAAGCGCGAGACGATCGCCTTCTCGAAGCGGAACCAGGCGATGGTGTGGAGAGAGGTGATCCACCGGGTGTGGAGGAACCACGTGAAGCAGCTCTCCGAGCGAAGGGGTGGGGGGACACCCGGAATGGTCTTGGGCCTGGACCGCGTGCCGCTCAGCTGGGAGAAGGTCCTGGGGCAACGCGTCTTTCCGTCTCGGATCGAACTCCCAGAACCTCTCCGCAAGGCCTATTTCGGGCGGATCCCGACGCGCCAGCTCCCTTGTGCCCGGGCTCACTTGCTCCGCTACGCCGCCTAGCTTGGAACCCCGAGCTGACGTGAATCGCCGGATACGCCTTCCTGGCGTCCAATCCTCACATCAGCAGGATTCTCGCGGGCACAACCTACGCTTTTCCGCGCTTCGCGAGCTTTCCCCAGGTATCGCGAAGGCCGACGATCCGGTTCAGGACGGGCTTGTCCGCGGTCGAGTCCGGATCGATGCAGAAGTAGCCGAGCCGCTCGAGTTGCAGGCGGGTGCCCGCAGGCGCATCTGCCAACGAAGGTTCCAGCCAAGCGGGATCCAGCGTTTCCAGCGAATCCGGGTTGAGTGCGTCCTCGAAGCCCTCGTCCCGGGGATCCGGTTCTTCATCCCGGAAGAGCACCTCGTAGAGACGCAGTTCCGCCGGCTTCGCATGGCGGGCCGAGACCCAGTGGATCGTGCCGCGAACCTTGCGCCCATCCGGTGCATCGCCACCCCGGGTTTCCGGGTCGTAGCGGCAATGCACCTCGATGACCTGGCCGTCGGCATCCTTCACGACGTCGGTGCAGGTGACGAGGTAGGCGTAACGGAGCCGTACCTCCTTGCCTGGTGTGAGCCGGTGGAATTTCTTCGGAGGGTCTTCCGCGAAATCATCCTGTTCGATCCAGAGTTCCCGGGAGAAGGGCACCTCCCGGCTCCCGGCCGTCGGATCTTGAGGATTGTTGACCGCCGAAAGCTCTTCGCTCCCGTCCTCGGGGTAGTTCTCGACGATGAGCTTGAGGGGACGCTGGACTCCCATGAAGCGGGGTGCCACCTCGTTCAGATGCTCGCGGATCTCGAACTCGAGCCGCGCAAGGTCGACGGTCTTCGGCTGGCGGGTGAGGCCGACGCCTGTACAGAATCTGCGGATCGATTCCGGGGTGTAGCCGCGCCGGCGCATGCCCGAGAGCGTCGGCATGCGAGGATCGTCCCAATCGCGGATGATGCCCGCATCGATCAGTCGGGCCAGATGCCGCTTGCTCATCACCGTATGGGTGAGGCCGACACGTCCGAATTCGATCTGCCGAGGCCGCGGGGCCGGAATGCCGACGTGCTCGAGGATCCAATCGTAGAGAGGCCTGCGATCCACGAATTCGTGGCTGCAGAGCGAGTGTGTGATGCCCTCGATCGCGTCCGAGAGGCTGTGGGCGAAGTCGTACATGGGGTAGATGGGCCAGGTCGTTCCCGTGCGCGGATGGGAAGTGGCCTGGATCCGGTAGAGAATCGGATCGCGCATGGGCAGCACCGATGAGCCCATGTCGATCTTGGCGCGAAGGACTCGTTCGCCGGGTTTGAACTCTCCGGCGCGCATGCGTTGGAAGAGGTCGAGGTTCTCTTCCGGGCTTCGCTCCCTGTAAGGGCTCGCGGTTCCCGGTTCTTTCAGCGTGCCTCGGTGCGCGGCGATCTCTTCGGAGCTGAGGTCGCAGACGAAGGCGGTGCCTTCGCGGAGCAGGACGCATGCGAACTCGAAGATCTGCTCGAAGTAATCGGAGGTGTGGTGGAGATGGTCGCCCCAATCGAAGCCGAGCCAACGAATGTCCTCCATCATCAACTCGGCGTAACGCGCTTCCTCGGCCGCCGGGTTCGTATCGTCGAAACGCAGATGGCAGCGCCCGCCGAACTCCTCGGCCACGAGGAAGTTCTGGCAGATCGCCGCCGCATGTCCGATGTGAAGGTGCCCATTCGGTTCCGGCGGGAATCGCGTCACGACCCCACCGACCTTTCCAGCCGCGAGTTCCTCGCGAATGATCTGGCGGATGAAGTCCTCCGGCGGTGCCGTTTCGTCGGCCACTACGGATGGACCAGTTCGTTGCCGCAATCCAGGGCCTCGAGCGTTTCGGGCTCCAGGCGATCCCAATCGAGCATCGCCCTGGCAACGGCGCAGCGGTTGGCCGGGTCGGTCAGGCGCGCATCGTCGGATAGGGCGGCAATGATCCCGGCGCTGGTTTCGATTTCACGCGCCATGCGCAGTCCGCCCTCGGCTGCGGCGTCGAGTCGCAGCCATTTTTCAGCTGCCTCATCTGGATCCCAGGCCTTCCAGGCCGGAAGATCCCCTCGGCGGCCACGGCCCGGATTCCCGCTGGCCGCGAATTGTGCCCAGTACGAACGCATGGCCGTGGAGAGTGCTTCGCGGCCGGGGAGGTTCTCCTCGGTGAAGAGCAGGCTGGTCTGAGGCCCGATGTTCCAATGCCCGAATACGAAGGGGATCTCGAAGCCGTGGGCCGCACCGAGAAGCTGCCCGAGGTCCTTCCCGAGAAGGGTCGGCTCGTCGTCCCAATCGAAGCGGTAGCCGAACACATGGCCCGGCTGCTGGGGCGCAAGAATCTCGGCCAGTTCGTCGACACCCGTGGCCTTCCAATGGCGCGTCATGTACTCGGCCGTCGTGAGGTAGCGCGCCTCGTCGTGGACCTGGGGCCAGATCCCGAACCAGCGATCCACATATTCCGGATCGAAGAAGAGGAAGAGCTTGTTCTCATCCCGGTTCGATCCGAGCAGGATCGGCACGTCGGCATGGCCATCTGGTCGTTCGAGGCCGCCGCGGATTCCGTCCGCCGGGAGCACGACACCATCGGTGAACGGTTTCGGCATCGCGTACATGCCGATGCCGCTGTCGTCGTAGCTGCCGAGCAAGGCGAAGGCATCCTGTTCGCGGAGGAACGCGGCGAGTTCTCGGTGGGTCATCTCCGCCAGTCGCTTCTTCGCGGCTTCACGATCCTCGGCGATTCCTTCCGCGATGAGGCGCGTGAAGACGATCTCGGCACTGCTCTTCTCGTGCCCCGGTTCGTCCGCATCCATCGGGTTCTCACCCCGGGCCGGCTGCTCGGCCCAGGTGCCACCGCTCTGGACGATTGCGCGGTGGAAGAGCCCGCGAGCGATCGGCGAGGTGTAGAGCATCAACACGTTATGGCCGCCGGCCGATTCGCCGAAGATCGTGATATTGCCCGGATCGCCGCCGAAGCTGCCGATGTGTTCGCGCACCCAGCCGAGGGCCGCTGCGAGGTCGAGAAGCGCGAAGTTACCGGAGCTTTCTTCGGGGCTCGCACCCTCGCGGAGCGCCGGGTTTCGAAACCACCCGAACGCGCCGAGCCGGTAGTTCACGGTGACGACGACCACGTCCTCTTCGGCGGCCAGCCGCCCGCCGTCGTAGAAGGCAGACGTTCCGATGGTGTTGCCACCGCCGTGGATCCAGAAGAGCACGGGGCGGTTGGCGGCCGCCGCTGCTTTCGCATCCTCGCTTCGCGGCGCATACACGTTCAAGAAGAGGCAGTCCTCGTCACCCACCGGCTCGCCCGGATCCGCCGAGAGGTCTCCTCCCATTTCGCTCGCGAACTGCACGCAAGACGAGCCGAAAGAGAGTGCTTCGCGGGGTTCGTTCCACGTCGGGTGGGCCCTGGGCGCTCGCCAACGCAGGTTGCCGACGGGGGCCTGGGCGAAAGGGAGCCCCAACCAGGCGTGGGAGCCGTAGGTGTTCGTGAAACCGACCACGGGCCCGCTCGGGGTCTGCCGGATCGAAGTGAAATCGGCTCCAGCCTCCGGTTTCGGGCCCGAGCTGCAGGCAAGCAACAATGCCGGCACTGCCCACATCCACTTGAGGAATCCCATCTTCTCTCCTCCGATATCCCCACCAAGGGCGGGGAGCGCCGGAGGATAACCACGCAGGGCGGGGGGTGCCGGAAGCGCCCGGGCCGATTGGCTATTGACCCAGCGGCCGATTTCGCGGCATTCTGGCCACCCTCAGAATGGGGCAGCCGGTCGAGATCGTCCCAATCGGCCCAGGCCCCGTTGTTGCCGGTCTGGGACGATCCGAGCACGGGCACGGTTGCGGAAAGAGCCCGTGCCTACCTGGAAGAGAACTGCGCCCACTGCCACAACCCGGCGGGCCGCGCAGGACCAACCGGTCTCTGGCTGGACTACAACCGGCCCACTGGCGTGAACGCCGGCATCTGCAACCAGCCGGTCGCAGCGGGTCCGGGCAAGCTCGGCCTCACCTACGACATCGAGCCGGGCGACGCCTCGAGATCGATCCTGGTGAGGCGATTCGATCACCTTCGCCCGGCGGTCAAGATGCCAGAAATCGAGAAGAACCTGATCTACGAGGACGGCCTGGCCCTCATCACCCAATGGGTATCGGAGATGAACCTACCGCCCTGCCCGTGAGTCCCAACAGACGGCCCGGCCCGCTTCTGTGTCCTCCGACGCGGGCCGGGCCGTCTACCGTTCGGAGGGCTCGAACTCTTACGAGCCCAAAGCCGGAGCATCGATCTCCGGCGTTTTCTCGGTGCTTCCTGCTGGATCGCGGTGCCCGCGTGCGCCGTTGATCGCCTGCAGGGGTCAGCGGTAGAACAGCATCCCAGCGGGGATGAACGCTGTTTCCACAACGAAATGAGTTACCTATCTCGTGTGGTTGATCACTCACCCAACCGATGAGAGAATAGGTTTCCGCCCCACGGATCCCGTTCGTCGGTTCTGTCCTATTTTGCCCGTGCTGCCAAACGCGGTTTGAGCGAAAGGCCCCCCTCCTGATGAAGGTCACCCTCGTCTATCCCTCGACCCTGCCGGGTGAAAAGCCCGAGTACGGCTTCCGCCGATGGGCATCCTCTACATCGCCGCCGAACTGAGGCGCGCGGGTGTCGAAGCGGGTGTGATCGATGCGGACATCGAGGGTCTGACCGTCAAGGAGACCGCCGATCGCACCATCGCGATGGAGCCGGACCTGGTGGGTTTCCCGGTGATGACGCCGCAGTTGCCGGCCACGCTCGAGGCGTGTTTCTGGCTGAAAGAACTGGCGCCCGAGATTCCGATCGTGATCGGGGGGGGGCGCACATCAGCTCGACCCACACCGATATCTTCATGCTCAGTGAACATTTCGACTTCGCCATTTCCGGTGAGGGCGAGCTGACCATGATCGAAGTCTGCAAGGCGATGGAGCAGGGCACGCTGCCCGATTGCCTGAAGGACATCAAGGGTGTCATCTACCGGGATCCGCTCGGGCTGGTCGTCACGAATCCGCCGCGCTCCATCTACAAGGAACTCGATGACTTCGCACCGATCGACTACGGCATGGTCGACGTGATGAAGTACAAGATTCCGACGCTCCCCGGGCCGCCGGTGGTCGGACTGATGATCACGCGCGGTTGCCCGTTCAAGTGCACCTATTGCGACGCACCGACCACCACCGGAAAGAAGATCCGTTTCCATTCACCCGAACGCGCTGTTTCGGACATCGTACGGCTCCACAAGGAATTCGGTGTGCGCGGGTATTCCTTCCGGGACAGTACGTTCACGGCCAAGAAGAAGTAGGGTCGTCGAATTCTGTGAGAAGCTGATCGAGAGCGGTGTGGACGTCGCCTGGCGTTGCAATACGCGGGTCGATTGCGTGACCGAAGAGCTGCTGACCCTCATGAAGAAGGCCGGCTGTCATGCGATCAACTTCGGTGTCGAATCCGGCCACCCGGACATCCCGAAGCGGATCCACAAGGACGTGCCGGAAGGCCAGGTCGAGCGCGCCCACGAGTGGACCAACAAGCTCGGTATCCGGACGTACACGACGTTCCTGGTCGGATGCCCCGGCGAGACCGACGAGACGATTCGCACCAGCCTCGAGTTCGCGAAGAAGATCCGCCCCAGCATGGCGATGTTCTTCGTGACGATCGGCTATCCCGGGACGGAGATGTACACCGAGGCGGTGAAGGAAGGCCTGGTCGAGCCGCGCTGGTGGCATACCCAGGGCTGGGACGAAGGCACGAGCACGGCCTTCGAGAAACGTTGGGGCTGGAGCGCCGATGCCGGCGCGCTCACGATCCCGGGTTTCGACTCCGAGGGCTGGCAGAAGCGCTGCACGCGGGAGTTCTACTTCCGTCCGCAATTCATCTGGGACACGCTCGTCTTCATTGCAAAGAACCCCTACTTCCTTCGCCATGCGGTCACCTTGGCACTCGAACTCCTTCCGATTGGCAAACTTCGGATCCCGTTCCTCGGCAAGGGCGGGAAGGTGAACGAGGAAGCCCAGAAGTACTCCCAGTGCCCGTCGGAACCGACCAAGGCCTATGTGAAGCGGGATGACGCCGATCGCAGGTCCATCGACGCGGGCTGATCCCACCGGCATTCCAGGCTCATCGGGTTGAGCGGCCCCGGCTGACGTATCCTCCACCTGTGACCCGGAAACGGCATAGGGCGGCTCGGACGTGGCTCGCATCGGCAATGGCCATCGGTTGCCTGGTGGCTTGCGGGGAATCGGAGGGGCGACTTTCGGGGCTCCAGCCGGAATCGATCCCCGCGCTCTGGGATGATCCGGATCCCCGGCTCGCTCGCATGCTTCAGGTTCGCAAGGACGAGCCGCTCGAGCGCGACGTTCCGATGGTCCGTGTCCTGGTGAGCTACGACCTCTCCAACTATTTCGTCGACAAAGGGCGACCGCGGGGCTTCGAGTACGAGTTGATGACGGGCTTCGAAGCCTTCCTCGCCGAGCGGACGGCGGATCCGGTTCCGCCACGCGTGGTCTTCGTGGCGATGCCTTTCGAACGCTTGATCCCAGCGATCGCCAATGGTCGGGGAGATATTGCCGCGGCCGGCATCACGATCACCTCAGAGCGTGAGGCGCTGATCAGCTTCAGCAGTCCGTATCGTCGGGGTGTCCGGGAGGCGGTCGTCCGCCATCGGGATGCCGATCCCATCACGACTGCGTGGGATCTGGCGGGCCGGAAGGTGCATCTTGCCAGTGGCACGAGCTACGTCTCCCATCTGGAGCGGCTGAATGACGAGCTGCGCGCCGCGGGGTTGGAGCCCGTCACCATCGAACTCGCCGATCCCTCCCTTCAAACCGAGGACTTGCTCGAGATGGTTCACGCGGGCGTCTATGCGTACACGGTTGCGGACGACCATCTCGCAGATGTCTGGTCGGAATTGCTGGAAGGCCTGGTCGTCGAAAGCGCCAGCGTGAACGAGGGCGGCGAGCTTGCCTGGGCGGTTCGCAAGGACAATCCCCAGCTTCGCGCGGCTCTGGACGCCTACGTTCGAACGCGGCGCGAAGGCACATTCGCGGGCAATCTGCTGTTTCGTCGGTACTACGAGACGACCCGTTGGATTCGCAATCCCGTCAATCCGGCCACCCGCGGACGGATCGCAAGATTGCGGCCCTACCTCGAGCGCTCCGCGGAGGAGTACGGCTTCGATTGGTTGGAACTGGTCGCGATCGCCTTCCAGGAGTCACGGCTCGATTCCACCGCGGTGAGCCGCCACGGAGCGGTTGGTGTGATGCAGGTCAAGCTCGCCACGGCAGCAGATCCGAATGTGGACGTCCGGGACGTTGCCCAGGATGATGAGGCGAACATCCGCGCCGGCGCACGCTACCTGGCCTTTCTTCGGGACCACTATTTCTCTGCCCCGGAGATCTCGCCCGCCACACGATTCGATTTCATGGTCGCCGCCTACAACGCGGGCCCCGCCCGCATCCGCAGGCTGCGAGCGGCTGCGGCCCGGGAGGGGCTCGACCCGAACCGTTGGTTCGGCAACGTCGAGCACGTGGCCCGGAGGCGAATCGGCCGGGAGACCGTCGTCTACGTAGGCAACGTGAACAAATACTACGTGGCGCTTCGTTCGATGGAGGCGCAGTTGGAGCCTCGCACGGAGCACTGAACCCGACGTACCGGGCGGCCCGGCCCGAGTTGCCCTCGACCCGCGCCAGGAGCCGGCGACTGCCTATCCTCTCCGGGCGATGCTGCTGTTGGCCCATCTGGGCTTCCTGATCTTCGGAACGATCCTGGTGGTCGTGGGCTCGACGCAATCGGCTCTGGCCGAAGGGCTCGGCATCGGGCTCGAGGGAACGGGTGGGTTGGCAGCGGCCGTTTCCTTGGGCCTTGGCATCGGCGTCGTCATGGCGGGGCCGCTGACGGATCGTTGGCCCCGGCGCCCGCTCTTCGTGATGGCCGCGCTGGTCGCGAGCCTGGGGCTCGCCTTTGCGGCGGCGGGCGCCAGCGTCTGGTGGGTTGGAGTGAGGCTCGGCCTCGCCGGAGCGGGTGCGGGTTTCTTCGAGACGATCCTGAACACGGTGGTCGCGGAGACCGACCCGGAACGGGCGGAACGCAGGCTGGCCTCGGTGCACGCTGCAGCGACGGCCGGTGCGGTGGCGGCGCCGCCGTTCCTGGCGATGCTCGCCGAGGGCGACGGTTTCGGCGGTGCCTTCCTTGCGTGCGCGGTGGGTTTCGGATTCGTGGGGCTCTTCGGTTTGGCGGTGCCGCTGCCCGGTCCGTCGTCCCCGACGACGAATCCGGCGTTGGGAGCTGACACGAGGTCCTGGCTGGGCCTGCTCCCGTTGCTGGTCGCCAGCGCTGCCTATGTCGGCTTCGAGACGGCACTGACGGCCTTTGCTCCCGCGTTGGCGAAAGCCCAGGCACTTCCGACGGACCAGGGCGTAGCGGCGATCAGCGCCTTGTGGCTGGGGCTCCTCCTCGGCCGGCTCGCCTTCCTCCTCTCCGGTCGGTCGGCCGGGGCGAGTTGGCTGGCGGGTGCCGGCCTCCTGGCGACCTTGCTGCTCGGTGTTGGCCTGGCTTTGGAGCTACGTTCTCTCGTGCTCGGGTTCGGTGCGCTGGGCTTCGTACTCGGCACGGTCTTCCCCATCCTGATTGCCGTAACGGCGCGTCGCTTTCCGACGAGGCGCGCGACCGCCGTGGGTCTCGTTGCGGGGGCAGGTGCAGTCGGAGGCGCGCTCGTTCCGTGGTTCGGTGGCGTGGTCGGGGATCGCGCCGGACTCCCGGGCACCTGGGTGATCCTGGTCGGCTGCTGCCTGGTCCTCGCAGCGGCAGGCGTGTCGGCCAGCCGCCGCGGCTCCTGAGGCCTTCTAGTCTGCGGAGCGTCCCGGGCGGGATGCCCCGTCGGGGTCGCCGGATTCGGTGGGCTTTGGAACGAACATCGCCACGACGCCCCCGATGAGCCCGAGGGCCATCAGGCCACTTCGCCACAACAGACCCTGGGCGATGGCCAGCGCATGGGTGAGCCGACGTATGAAGATCGCGTCGCCCCCGAAGTGGTAGGGGGGATAGAAGGTGGTGACCATCGCGATCTTCATGAAGGTGGCATGCCGGCGGTGGCCTCGAGGGCACGTCGTGTTTCGCGGGCGGTGATGTCCCAGGAGAGTGCGTTTGCCCGCTCGAGAGCCACCTGCCCCAGCGCGTCCCGGCGTGCCGGGTCGCTCCAGAAGGCTTCGGGGCAGCCCTCGAAGCCACCGGAGTCCTTCGGGTCGAAGAACAGGCCGCCGCCGCGGAGCACGTCGGGAAGAGGGCTCTCGACAGTGGCGAGGCACGGCGTGCCACAGGCCGCCGCTTCGACCGCGGGCAATCCAAAGCCTTCTTCGAGGGACGGAAGCACCAGGGCGGTCGCGCCGTTGTAGAGATCGCAGAGCGAATCGTCCGGCACGAAACCGGCCCACAGCACCCGATCGGTGAGACCCGCGAGTGCGACCTCCCGGCGGATCGCCGTGACGTTGCCGTGGAACACATCGCCCTGGTAGTCGCCCACGAGGATCACGTGCAGATCCTTGGGCGGAGTCGTTCTTCCAAGGGCCCGCACGAAGCCGATCACATTCTTGTGTGGGTTGAAGCCGCCTACGTAGAGCAGGTAGGGCGCATCGGTCGGGACGTCATGGTCTGCGAGCCAACGTGTGAGCGGGCTCCGGTCCGCCCGTTGCGAGAAGGCAGGCGACGGGCCCTCGGGCGTCACGAAGATCCGCTCCTCCGGGATCCGCATCTCGCTCGCGATGCGGCCGCGCGCGTATTCGGAAACGGTCACGATGCTGGTCGCCTGCCAACGGGCAAGGCGCGATTTCAGATTCCATAGCAACCGCGTGCGCCAATCGGGAAGAACGACACGGCCATGCCGTTCGGGGATGGTGTCGTGGATGGCGACAGCCACTTTCAACCGCGAGGGGATGGGAAAATAGCTGTAGACCGATGGGAAGTAGAAGACATCGAGTTCTTCTGCTGCGACACCGCGGCCCATGCGAAGCAGATCGCCTACGCCACGGTTACCCCGAGCGGACGCCGCTGCCGCCTGGCTTTCCCGGGTGGCGAGACGGCACGTGGGCATGTTGGCGACGGACTCCGGAAGAGGAGCGGCCTCGGCGGTCTCATGATCGACGAAGAGCAGATAGTCGTGGGCGCCTTCCGCGATGAGGGGCGGCAGCAGCTCCCGCAGGAAGCGACCGTAACCCCGCCCCGAGCCGAGGCAGGTTCCGTCGATGCCGATGCGCAGTCTCTCACCCAAGGGGGGATGGATCCTCGATGTTGTGGTTTGCCCTGGCCGGTCGCTGTGAGTAGCCGTGGACAGGCCATCGGTGTTGAAGAAGACGCAAATCGTGGGCAGGTAGTCTGCCTTCCCCCCCGGGGCGTCCCGCTAACGGTGCACTCCAAGCCCCGGTGGGCCAATTCGAGGGCTCCAAAGAGCCACCGTCTCGGTTCCAAATGGGCTTTGGCCGGCCCACAGGTCGGCCGATGGTTCTGAAGCTTCTTCGGATGACACGCTTTTGGCTGTAGCGACGACTCACTCCGAGAACCCCGCCTGACTCACACTCCAGGAGCCTCCTTGTATCACTGCGTCGTCATCGGCGGTGGCCCCGCGGGCCTGACCGCAGCCTATGAGCTCGCCAAGCTCGATCGTCACTCGATCGTCTTCGAACAGGACGAGCTGGTCGGTGGCATTCTCGGACCGTCAACTACAAGGGCTACCGCTTCGATATCGGCCCCCACCGTTTCTTCACCAAGGTGGAAATGGTCCAGGAGCTTTGGGAGGAGATCCTTCACGAGGAGTTCCTGGTGCGGCCCCGCCTCTCGCGCATCTTCTACGGTGGGAAGTTCTTCCACTATCCGCTCAAGCCGGTCAACGCACTGCTGGGCCTCGGGCCGATCGAGGCCGTGCGCGTCGGCACCAGCTACCTGAAATCGATGCTCTTCCCGAACGAGGATGAGCGGACATTCGATCAATGGGTTTCCAACCGCTTCGGCAAGCGGTTGTTCGAGATCTTCTTCAAGACCTACACCGAGAAGGTGTGGGGAATGCCGTGCAACGAGATGACCGCTGATTTCGCAGCCCAGCGCATCAAGAATCTCGATCTTCTGACAGCCGTGCGGAATGCCTTCCTGGGCGAACGCGGTGAGGGCGGTGAAGTCGTCACCACCCTGACCGAGGAATTCCACTACCCGCGCCACGGTCCCGGCCAGATGTGGGAGAGCTGCGTCAAGCGGCTGGCCGACAAGGGCGTCGAGACGATCACCGAGACCCGGGTCGAGAGCGTGCGTCACGAGAACGGCCGCATCGCTTCCCTGGTGGTGAATGGGCCGGTTGGCCGCCGCGAGGTCGAAGGCGAGCATTTCCTGTCTTCGATGCCCGTTCGCACGCTGCTGAATTGCATGGATCCGGCGCCGCCGGAGAACATTCTCGCTGCGGCGAATTCGCTGCGCTATCGGGATTTCCTGACCGTGGGCTTGATCGTCGACCAGGAGGAGTCCTTCCCCGACAACTGGATCTACATCCATTCGCCGGACGTGAAGCTCGGGCGCATCCAGAACTTCAAGAACTGGAGCCCCCACATGGTGCCCGATACGAGCAAGACCTCGCTCGGTCTCGAGTACTTCGTGAACGAAGGCGACGAGCTTTGGACGTCGACGGATGAGGAGTTGATCGAGCTCGGCAAGAAGGAATGCGATCTGCTCGGCCTGGCACCGGCGGACAAGGTGATCGATGGGACGGTCATTCGGGTTCCGAAGGCGTACCCGATCTACGACGACAACTACCAGGACGCGCTCAAGGAAATCCGTGGCTGGCTCGACGAGATTCCGAATCTGCATCTGGTCGGACGCGTTGGCCAGCATCGCTACAACAAACAGGAACATTCGATGGTGACGGCTGTCTATGCGGCGGGAAACATTGCGGCGGGCGCGACGAACTACGACGTCTGGGACGTCAATGTCGAAGACGAGTACCACGAGGAAGTGACGGGCGGGGAGAGCGTCAGCACGAGCGGCGAGCGTGCCGTGCCGGGCCGGGTATCCGATCAGGATCTGCTGGAGCTCGTCCGCGAGGCCTTCGCGCGCTACGACGCTGCGGCACTGGGCGTCTCCCTGGGCGTCGTTTCGGCGCTCGGGTTGTTCTTCGCCACCGCGGCCTTGCTGGTGCAAGGGGGCCCCAACATGGGCGCCAATCTTTCTGTGCTCGGCAGCTACCTGCCCGGCTTCGCCGTAAGCTGGATGGGCGCGGCCTTGGGCAGTGTCGAAATGGGCGCCGCGGGCTTCGGCTTCGGTTGGCTGCTCGCGAAGCTCACCAACGGTGTGATTGCGCTCGAAGAACGCGATCTGCTGGGTCAGGTCGAGAGCCGGGCCCTGGATCCTTTCGAGGGGGATGACGGATGACGAGTCAGGCCGCAGCGAGCGGAGGACCGATCGACGAGCGTGCATTGATCCAGGCGGTAGTGGTTCGTATGCGAGCGCGCATCATGGCTGTGGTCTTCGGCATGGTCGGGGGCGTCGGCTTGTTCGGAGCCACGGTCTGGCTGCTGCTGCGCGGCGGGAAGCAGGTGGGCAAGACCCTGAATCTCTTGAACAACTACTTCCCGGGCTATGAAGTGAGCTGGCCCGGCGCGTTCCTGGGGCTCATCTACGGGGCCCTCGTCGGGGCCGTCCTGGGCTGGGCGGTTGCCTGGGTCTACAACCGGGTGGCCGATAGCCGCGATCCGGGACTTGGCTGAGTTGGCAGCTGGTCGGGAAACCCTGCCGCTAGCGATGGCGAGCCGTCAGAGCCCGGCCTGATGCCGGAGGATCCGTGCGCGCAGTCCTGACGTTTCACGGTGTCGATGACAGCGGCTCGGTGCTGTCCGTGTCGTCCGATGCGCTGGCGGGATTGGTCGCTGGAGTCCGGGCGGCAAATCACGAGATCGTTCCCCAGGCTGAGTTGATGGAGAAACCGGAGATTCCGGACCGCGTGGCGCTTACTTTCGATGATGGCTTTCGCTCGGTCCACGATGCGGCGTTTCCCGTGCTGCGCGATGCCGACGCACCAGCCACGCTCTTCTTGACGACGGGATTTCTGGGTAGCGACAATCATTGGCCCGGACAGCCGGGCTGTGCGCCGCGTTTTTCGATGCTCGATTGGGAGTATGTGGAGGCGCTGCATGGTTCGGGCTGGGCCATCGAGGCCCACACTGGGCGCCACCTGGATTTGAGAACGCTTGGCGCGGATGAGCTCGATGCCGAGCTGGCGGTTGCGGATGAAGCCATCGAGGCCCGGCTGGGTCGGCGTCCCGAGGCTTTTGCCTACCCTTACGGTTACCACGACGAGCGAGTGCGAGAGCGTGCTTCCCGCCGCTATCGCTGGTCGTGGACGACCCGCCTGGCCGCGCTCAGCGGTGGAGAAGCTACGACGATGCTCCCGCGTCTGGATGCATTCTACCTGCGCTCGCCCCATGTGTACGACCGCTTTGGTGGCAGCGGGTTCTCGCTCTATCCGGCCCTGCGTCGCTTCCTCCGGGAGGTACGGGGCTCGTGAGCGAGGCGACTCCCACCAGCGTGACGGCGATCATGCCCGTCTACAACGGGCTCGGCTACCTGACGGAGAGTCTTCCGCCGCTGCTCGCTCTCGTCGAGGAGGGACGGCTGTGTGAGGTGTTGGTGGTCGATGATGGATCCACCGATGGCTCGGGCACCTGGGCCGCGGGGCGCGGGGCACGGGTTCTGAAGAGTGCCGGCCGTGTCGGACCGGGAGCGGCGCGCAATCAAGCCGCTCGCGAAGCGCGCGGTGATGTGGTGTTGTTCGTCGATGCAGACGTGGTGATCCATCCCGATGCGGTCGACCATCTGCGCAAGGCATTGGAGAGCCCCGACGTGGTCGCGGTGTTCGGATCCTACGACGACGCTCCGCCCGATCCGGCCTTCGCGAGCCAGTACATGAACCTGCGCCATCACCACGTTCATCACGAAGCCGCCGGAGAGGCGAGCACCTTCTGGGCTGGCTGCGGCGCAGTTCGCAAGGAAGCGTTCCTGGCCTGCGGCGGCTACGACGCCGAGCGCTCTGGTCGGCCCAGCGTGGAAGACATCGAACTCGGCTATCGCCTGCGCCGGGCCGGCGGTCGGATCCGTCTGATGCCGGAAATGCAGGGTACGCACCTCAAACAGTGGACGGTCTGGAGCGTGATTCACACCGATGTGGTCTGCCGCGCATTGCCGTGGTCGCGCATGTTGCTTCGCGAGCCCGAAGCCGTCTCGGATTTGAATTCCGGCGCCGCCGAACGGATCAAGGCCCTGCTCGCCGGGCTCCTCCTGCTCTCGATTCCGGCCGGGCTCCTGGGGGGCCTATGGCTGCTGCTTCCCCTCGGGCTTTTTGGCGCTGCCGTCCTGGTGAACCGCGGCTTGTTCGGTGTGTTCCGGCGGCGGCGCGGGCTGGCGCTCGCGGTGGGCGCACTGGCGTTTCATCAGCTCTACTACCTCTACAGCGGAGCAGCCTTCGTGCTCTGCTGGTTGGAGTTTCAACTGGGCATGGGCGACGAGCCGGGGGGATCCGCGCCGGCGCCCACTCCAGGAAATCACACGGACGGGGCGCTGGAACGGCCGCACCCTCCGCGTAGCGAGAGGTCGGGTTGAGCGATCCCCAGACCAGATTGTTCGGGGACTCGGAACTCGGGGACGCCGGGCCTGGGAAGCCCGATCCCGCTGGCTCCGGCTCCGATCCCGTTGGCTCCGGCTCCGATCCCGCCGCTTCCGGGCCCGATCCTGCTCGTTCCAAGGCCGATCGCGAGGCCTCGGGCCTGCCGCTGGCCGTCGATCTGGACGGCACATTGGTGGCGACGGATACCTTGTGGGAGAGTGCCCTCGCCCTCGTCAGGCAACGCCCCGGTAGCGCCTTTGCACTGCCGCTCTGGGTTCTCGGTGGCCGAGCTCGCTTCAAGAGCGAGCTCGCGGCGCGGGTGTGCCCGGATGCGGCAGCCCTTCCGTACCGCGAAGACGTGCTGGCCTATCTGCACGAAGCGCGGGACGAGGGCCGCCCGGTCATTCTCGCCACCGCGAGCCACCAGCGCACTGCCCAGGCGGTGGCCGATCACCTTGGCATCTTTCATGCGGTCATGGCCAGCGAGGGTGGCGTCAACCTGAAGGGCCCGCACAAGGCAGATGCACTGGCTGCGGCGTTTGGAGAGAAGGGCTTCGAGTACATCGGCGACGCTTCGGCCGACCGTCCGGTGTTCGCTCGCGCCGGCGCAGCGTCTTGGGTGGGTCGCGATCAACGTGAGGCCGAGAAGGCGACGGAAGGTGCACCTTTGGCGCGAACCTTCTGCGTCCCGCGGGTCGGCCTGGGTGCATGGCTGAAGGGGCTGCGCGTCCACCAGTGGGTGAAGAACGTCCTGATCTTCCTCCCCATCCTCGCCTCTCACCGCCTTGCTGAGCCGGCGCTCTGGGCCACCGCGGTTCTGGCCTTTCTCTGCCTCTCACTTTGTGCCTCCACGGTCTACGTCTTCAACGATCTGATGGATCTGGAAGCGGATCGGCGGCACCCGACGAAGTCTCGCCGGCCGTTCGCCTCCGGCCGCCTATCGATTCCTCAGGGGCTGGCCGCAATTCCGATACTGCTGGGCGTGGGGCTCGGGCTCTCCATCGCGTTCCTGCCGCCGGTCTTCACCGGCTGCCTCGGTGCCTACCTCGGCCTCAACGGGATCTACACCTTCGGTTTGAAGCGGGTTGCCATCGCCGATGTGACCTTTCTCGCGTGTCTCTACAGCTTGCGGGTCCTGGCGGGCGGCCTGGCCATGGGCATTCTGGTTTCCCCCTGGCTGATCGGGTTCTCGCTATTCTTCTTCCTGAATCTCGCGTTCTTGAAACGCTATGCGGATCTCCAACTGGTGGCCGCGGCGAAAGGCAGCGGCTCGCCCGGCCGGGACTACTCGGTCGAGGATGCGCCTCTGCTGCTCTCCCTCGGGCCGGCGGCCGGCTACATGGGTGTCGTGGTTCTCGCCCTCTACCTGCAAAGCGAGAACGTGACGATCCTCTACTCACGCCCCGAATTGTTGTGGGCCCTGATTCCACTCGTGGCCTACTGGATCAGCCGTGTCTGGTTGATTGCCCACCGGGGCGAGATGGACGATGACCCGGTGCTGTTCGCAACCCGGGATCCCATCAGTTACCTGGTGGGGGCCTTGGCGGTGGCTGTACTGGCTCTGGGGGCGGCTCTGTAGATTGCGCAAATTCAGCTACTTGCGCCGATTTGCGAAAGCGACAGTTCAACTCTTCTCCGCGAGCACGGCCTCCATCGGGCGCAGTAGCACGGGGAACCAATGGGGCTCCGAATGGGGTTCGCGGGGCGGGGCTTTCTCGACCGGTAGATCCAGCACACGGCCATCGCGCTTGTAGGCCGCCTGGTGGCCCGGGATCGATGCCAGCTTGCCGTGTTCGAGGAGAGCCAGCACCGCGTCGAAGAGTTCCCGCGGCGCGCCGGCCCAGATTACCCGGTTGCCCGGAAGCTCGATCTGGGTCTGCTCGCGGGTATCGCCAGCAAAGTGGCGATGCAGGGCGGCGAACGTCACGTAGTCGTGCTCGCGTACGTAGCTGAGCACTTGTTGCTCGAGGGTTTCGGGCACGGCCTCGCTCACGCCGGAAGCCCATCTCCTGTCGACAGATGCGCCGTCTCGTTGAACGCGATGAGTTCCGGCGGAGTCGACATGCGCAGATCGGTGACAGCGGCGTTGTCCATGGTGCGTCGCCACGAGCGCGGATCGTCATCCACCAGCAGACCGAAGGCCAGGGTGAGCGCTCCAGCGTGGCTGACCACGATGACCCGTTCGCCTGGGTGCGCCTCGGTGATGGTCTGCAACGCGCCGCCCAGCCGCTCGGCCACCTGCCGCGGGGATTCGCCGCCGCCGGGCTGCCAGTCCGGGTCTTCGTTCATGCGCTCGAAGAGGCGGTGCTCGACCAACAGCTCTTGGTAGGTCCGGCCTTCCCAGGTTCCAAGGTGATATTCCTGGAGGTCGTCGTGGATCAGGATGGGTAGCCCGAGAGCCGCCGAGATGGGGTCCGCCGTGTGACGGGCCCGGGTGAGGGGGCTCGAATAGAGGGCAACCGCATCCGCGCGGGTGAGAGCCAGGTGGCTGGCCACGCGACCCGCCTGGCCGTGGCCCCGCTCGCTGAGCGGCGTATCGGTCGAGCCGTGCCAGACGCCGCCGGCGTTGGCGGGCGTCTCACCGTGGCGCACGATGGAGAGAACGGTCGGAGTCATGGCAGGGGATCGTAGCCGAGGTCCCGGCCGAGGAGGTCCCCGGCTGTTCGCGGGGCGAGCGGGCGTGGCTACGTCTGCGAAGGCCCGGCCCCGCGGCCTTGTTGCGCATCCGCTGCCTTCCAAAGGCCCAGCCAGGCTGCGAGCTTCTCCTCCGTGTTCTGGGAGGAATCTTCGAGCACCCTGTCGGCAAGGTACGAGAGCGCGCGGCCAATGCGCGGGCCCGCAGGTTCGCCGAGCGCCTCCATGATGTCCCGACCCGACCAGACGAGTTCGGGAGGGTCGGAAGCGGCCAACTCGTCGGCGATGTGTTGCAGCTCGGCCAGCCGGGCTCTGGGGCCAGCGCCGGGCTCGCCCGTGAGTTCGAGTTCGATCTTTCGGAGCTCCTGCAAACCGTCGAACGCCTGGCGGGAGCCGAGGCGTCGCAAGGCCTTCCCCACACTACTCGGGCGCGGTGAGACCACGCGATCCAAGGGATGCAGTGCGAGGCCTCGCTCGATCTGACGGCTGCGTTCGCGGGGGACGCGCAGACGCGCCAATACCCGCCCCGCCTGGCCACCGCGCAACCAGGCCGTCCAACGCAGCGCCAGATCCTCGGGAAGACGGCCCACGAGGGCGGCGGCTTCCGGACGGGCGCGAGGGGCGAGCGCCGGTTCGAGGCCCGCCTCTCGGAGCAACGCCAACCCCCGTGAAGGCGACGCAGCCGACAGCAGCCCGTCGAGCTCGCGGCGCAAGCGGGCACCGAGCGCATCCGGTAGCGCGCCGGCCGCTGAGGCGAGCGCCGTCGTCAGCTCCGATGTCGGCTCCAGGTCGAGCTCGGCGACCAGGCGGATCGCGGCAAGCGCATTCAAGGGCTCCGCAAGGCGTCGGCTTCCGCCGGCCGGGCGCGCGATCCGCGCCGCCAGATCCGCCCGTCCACCCAGCGGATCGAGCCAGCGGTCGGCAAGGGCGTCGAAGCCGATGGCCGTCACAGCGAGTGTCGTCTTTCGAAGTGCGGCTTCGAGCGAGGATGCTGTCGGCATGAGTTCGACGACGAGCCCCGGAAGGCCGACGCGCACGGCACCTCCCGGCGCTGGCGCGATGGTGTGGGAAAGGCGGGTCAGGGCTTCGACGCGCGCCTCGCACAGCAGCTGGACATCCAGGGGAACGCGGCCCTCGCAGAGCTCGCGGGCGGCGCGGCCGACGATCGCAGACGCGATTCCCTGGTCGCGAAGGCGTTCCGCGATCGTCAGCACCGGTTGGGGAAGGGGAGCATCCACGCCTGGAGTGTACGAAACGCAGGTGAAACGGATCGGCCCCTGAGCCGCGGGCCTGGGCGATGGCGCGAGGGTCGGTTTTGGTCGAACGAGACTCCGGCATCGTGATGAGCGATAACCACCGCGTGAGCTGGCTCTACTTTCGTATCCCTGGCGTGGCCCTGCCTCAGGAGGAGGTGTGGCGACGGCTCGGGCGCCCGGGAGCCAAGAAACAACCGCTCTGCGGCGTGCGGTTCGGCCCCGGCGGCTGGATGCCCGGCGATCCGGTGGGCAGTCCGATTCTGCCAGCGGGCAGCGCGCTCTGCGCCGAGCTGCGGCCGGTGCGATGGCTGCGCCCACCCGAAGCAACCCGCTTGCGTCTTCTGTGCGGCCCGTTGGCGTGGCCCGAAGGAGAAGCGTCTGGCTTCCGCTTCCACACCGTCGAGGTGCGAGGAGATCTCCGCGAGTTGGAAGTGGATGCCACGAGCCCGCCCGAAGCAGAGTCGCCCGCCTGGCTCGCCCGATGCGCGCTCGATTGGCTGGCCGCGGTGGGCGCACCGGCCCTTGGTGATGTGCGTCGCGGGGGAGCGCTGCTTCGTCAGGGCCTGCGGGTCCGGCCTGCGGACGAGGATGCCCCGGACGGATGGTGGCCGGACGAGCCGATCCATCCCCCGGACGACGTGCTGCCCGAGCTGCGGGTTTCCGCGGCCACAGCGGCGGCGTTGGTCGCGGGGAACCCGTGGGTGCGCGCCGATCGGGAAACCGGGGATGTCGGCATGGTGCGGGTGGGTGGCCGCGTGAGGTTGTCGGGGCCGGGCCGTCGGGATCTGGGGCTCGCGCGAACCGACGGCGAAGGAGATCTCGTGGCTCGCCGATGGTCGTTGCCAGGCGAGCGAGAGCGGAGTGTCGCGACACGGGTCGAGGATGCGCTCGTCCGCCGCGCAGGATTTCACGCCGAATCCGGTGAGACGGACGCCTATCGGCTGATTCACGGAGAGGCCGATGGTCTGCCCGGCCTGGCCGTCGATCGGCTGGGCCCTCTTCTGCGGGTGATCGTGCAAGGGCGCTCTGCACTTGCTTTCGTCGCGGAAGCGATTCCTGTACTGCGGGAGATCATGGCCGATTGCATGGATGGCCCCCCGCCCGTGCTCGAGATCGTGAACCTGCGACGTCCCGATCCGTGCCGGCTGCTTTCGGTCCATCCCCACCAGCCGCTTCCCCTCGATGAGAAAGGCGGGTTGGTGGTCCGGGAAGCGGGCCTGCGCTTCTGGGTGGAACCCGGCATGAACGAAAGGTCACGTCCCCGGCCCGGAACCGGATTGTTCCTGGATCAACGCGCAAATCGCATTCGTCTGAGGGCCGAGGTGCAAGGCGGACGCTTCGCCAACTTGTTCGCCCATACCGGGGCATTCAGCCTGGCGCTTCTCGCAGGCGGGGCGGAGGAGGTATGGAGCGTCGATCTCTCGGCCGCCTACCTGCGCCAGGCCGAGGCGAACCTCATGCTTTCCGGGCTCGACCCGGCCCGGCATCGGGCCCGGCGCAGCGATGCACGACGCTTCCTGGAAGAAGAGGGCAACACCGCGTTCGACGGGATCGTCATCGATCCGCCGACGGCGGCGGCCGCAGGTCGACGGTTCTGGAGCGTGCGGAAGGATCTCGGGCCCCTGCTCGAGCGGGCATGGTCGCGGCTCTCCCCAGGTGGATGGCTGTTGGTCACGCGCAACGACCGGGGCTCTCGTACCCCGTTGGCGCGCCTCGCCCAACAAGCAGCCGAACGCGCTGGAGGTGGCCTCGCGACGATCGAAGAGGCGCGACCCGGTCCGGACTTCCCCCGGCTCCGGGGCTTTCCCGAAGGCGACCCCTTCGAGGGGCAACTCCTACGCAACTCCTGACCGAAGCCCCCGAGAACGACCCCGAAGGGAAAGCGAGCGTCCCGAAGGGCATTTTCTTGCGACATTTTTGAGCCTCACAGGCCACTCACCAGTTGACCCGCTGCATCCGGTTTCGCGGCTGCGACCAGGGAGGGTGAGAGGAGATGAGCTCGATGTTTTCCAATTCGTTCACGCGCGAGGCACGCATCCTTGGTGTCGCACTCGTATTTGCATTCGCGGCGGCTGCGGCTCAGGCCTCGCCGATCGACCTGTTCTTCGACGGCAGCGTGCTGGCCAGCGACGGGAATCCGTATGGATTGTCCGCCCAGGCCCAGGCCGATTTCCTTGCCAATGGAGGGCAGGTCATTGTCCCCAACTCGCTGGGGCTGGTCGGTTCGACGCTCACGATTACCAACCCGGTGGACATCACTTCGAACTACATCCCGGGTGGTCCGGACTTTATCGCGAACCCCGCGCAGAATCAGAACGATTGGCAGTTCACTGCGAACCAGCCATTGACTGACGTCTGGATCGTCTTCCGCGGTCATGATCCCACGGATGTTCTGGGTGCAAATAACATCGCTGGGGGCTATCAGCCCCAGAACGTTGGATTGAATCTCGATCCGATGAGCACCACCGACATCTGGCGCATGATCAACTTGCCGGCCGGAGGCGGAGAACCCGCGACGTCGTATCTTGCACTCTACCTGGGCGATTTGACCTCAGGCCAAAGCGTGACTAAATCACTTCAGTATCGCGTCACGCAAGATATCCTCACGAACACATCGGGAGATCTCCAATTTCCGAAACACCTCGTTGGTTTGATGTTCGCGCCCGTTCCCGAGCCGGGAATCGTGGTGCTCCTGGTCACGACCGGTCTCGGGCTGGCGCTGCGTCGCCGGTTGGTGTGAGCACCCAGCTTCGAAGTGCCGCGTGCGTTGCGGCACTGCTCGTCTACCTGCCGCTTGCTGCCTTCGCCGAAGGAAGTGTCGAGGACTCCCGTGCCACGGCCCTCGAGCGCTCCGGACGTTGTTCGGAGGCGCTCGATTTATTGGCCGGTGTCGGTGAACCCTCCGCCGCCGAACACTTCCTCCGTGGTCGTTGCCACGTGCAGTTGGCCCAGTATCCCGCCGCCGAAAACGAGCTGCGCGCTGCACGGGAGGCCGACTCCAGCCTTCAGCATGTGGATCTCTACTACGCGATGGCCGCGTTCCACCTGGGCGACATCCAGGCTGCGGAAGCCGCCATTGCCGAGGCGAAGGCCGATTCCAGTGATCGCGCCGAGTTGCATCTCTACGAAGGGCTGCTGGCTCTGCGCCGCCAGGAAAACGCTGCGGCGGCGGCCTCGCTCGATCGTGCGCGGGCCACGTCCACGACCGTCGAGCCGACCGCCTCGTACTATGCCGGGCTCGCCTTCGCGGGCGCGGAAGACGAAGCGCAGGCCATCGAGGCCCTCGATCGCGTGATCGCGATGGAGCCCCAGGGGAGCGTCTGGGCAGAAGAGGCGCGCAAGGCGAAGGAGCGAATCGAAGCCACGGATGGTGGTTCCTGGTGGGCCTGGGCCACCGTCGGCGTCGAGTACGACGACAACGTGGTCCTCCGATCCCAGGGAACCCTCCTGCCCCGTGGAATCAGCGGCAGCCACGACATGCGCAGCGTCTGGACGCTGCACGGTGGCTACGAGTTCCTGCGCGAGAAGGACTGGTCGGCGGGCGTGGCGATGACCTACTACGGGTCGGCCCACTACGACCTCGAAGAGTTCAACCAGCACAATCCGGTGCTGAGTCTCTGGGTCGATCGGCGCCTCGCCGAGGCTACGACGCTGCGGCTTCGCTTCGACTCGAGTCACTCCTGGATCGACGGCAAGCCCTTCCT
The DNA here is from genome assembly GCA_024228115.1 of bacterium. Taxonomy (NCBI): domain Bacteria; species bacterium. Next base: position 20,164 of record JAAETT010000052.1, on the reverse strand, counting down.
GCACTCCGATACGCTGACGCCCACCCTGTTCCACGAGTGGGGCACGCCGGGCCGCTCCAAGCTGTATGGCTCGATCTACGACTACAACTACATGTACAGCTCTTCCGGCGAGACCATCGACGGAAGGGGGCAGCCCTTCTCCAGCTGCTTCAACCCGGGAACCACTTTCTGCTCACCGCCGGGAGTCCAAGAAGGCCAGGACCGGAACCAGGATGGTTGGGGCTTCACCATCGGTGCCGATCACTCCATTCCGGTGGGATTCTTCGAGACCGAGTTGACGTTCGGCTACCGCTATGACCGGTACAGCGCCCGAGGCAGTGAGTATTCCTACCAGGGGCACGAGTTCCGGGTCGAGACCGATACCCGGCTCCCGATGGAGTTCCAGCTGCGAACGCTCGTGAGCTACACCCTGCGCCCCTACAGGAACAACTCGTCGTTCCCCGATCCGCAGGACGTGTTCTTCAACCTGGAATACCCGCTCCAGAACGAGAACCGCCGCGACGACGCCTGGTACTACTCGGTCGCACTCGAAAAGAAGCTGACCAAGGAGTTCTCCGCTGAAATCGCCTACCGGTACATCAAGAATCACTCGAATGTGGCTGTATTCGACTACGACCGGGAAATCCTGGGCTTGTACGTCACCTATCGCCTCGAAGAGTGACTCACTGTGAGAGGAGGTCTCTCCAAATGATCTGCACACGTATTTCCACTCTCCTGCTGGTCGCTGGGCTGGCGATGCAGGCCCTTCCGGCCACCAGCGTCGAGCTCGCCTGTGACGGCGATCCTTCCGAGGTCGTGGCCCAGGTCGTGGCGAAGTCCGGATCGGTTCACGCCCAGCGCGCCGGCGAGGATCCCCGCGCACTCTCCTGCAACGACGTCGTTCACGCCTGTGAGACCATTCTCACCTCGCCGGCCTCTCGGGTCGGCGTTCTAACGGACAATGTCTATGCCCAGGTTGACACGGGCAGCCGTCTCCAGATTGGCGCGGACGGCGACTCCCGTGGCTTGATCTTGCACGAAGGTGGCCTGCGCGTCATCGACGCGCGCGGAGAAGATGCCGCCGCCTTGCAGGTGACGACCCCTCACCTCGCGGCCCAGACCCTGCGTTCGGATACCGAATTCTGGGTGAGCGGTGCCGGGAGCACACGGCTCTGCAACCACAGCGAATCCGTGCAGGTTACCGGACACGGCGCTGCGGACCCCCTGGGCGTGGCGACGGGCTGTGCCGTGGGCGGAGGGCAGGGCGTTTCGGCCACGGACCACGCCGAGCCGAGCATCAGCGTGGAAAACACACCGAGCTGCGAGGTGGAGATCGCGGGTCTGTTCACACCCACGGATGTAGCGGCGCCCCAGTTTGGCGGCTCGGTCTTCCCGGATGTGGGTGCTCCGGACAAGTTCCGGCGCGATGCGTGTGAGGCCAGCAACTGCCCCAACCGCGTGACGCCGACACCGCCTGTGACGCCCCGGCGGCCGCGGCGCCCGAACCAGTTCCGTGTCGTCGACCCCCCGGTGGGCACCGGCTGCGGCGGGAACGGCTTCGGTTGCGGTGGTAACCCCTAGGCGTCAACCTGGCGTTTGGAGACAGCGGGGGAGCCGGCTCAGCCGACTTCCCCGCTCTTGCGTTCTGGACCCGAACAAGGAGAGGGCATGGCTCGGCTAGGGACCGAACTCGACTGCGTGAGCAATGGGGATCCGGGGCGGGGGTACCTGGCCGTACCGGCCGGAGGCAAGGGCCCTGGGGTGGTCGTCATCCAGGAGTGGTGGGGCCTCGTCGATCATATCCGAGATGTATGTGACCGGTTGGCCCGGGACGGCATGGTCGCATTGGCACCGGATCTCTACCGCGGAGAGGCGACTACGGATCCGGATGCAGCAGGTCGGTTGATGATGGATCTGGAACTGCCGCGGGCGACCCGCGATCTGGATGGGGCGGTTCAGGTGCTGCTCGGCCACGACGGTGTGATAGGCAGCAAGGTCGGAGTGATCGGTTTCTGCATGGGGGGCCAGTTGGCCCTCGATGCCGCGACGCGCAACGACAGGATCGGCGCCGTCGTGGATTGCTACGGCATCCACCCCAATGTTCAGCTGGATCTTTCGGGGCTGAAGGCTCCCGTGCTCGGCATCTTCGCCGAACACGATGAGTTCGTCCCCATGGAGTCCGCACGCAAGCTGGAAGCAGATCTCGCGGCTGCGGGGAAGCGGGCGGACTTCACGATCTTCAGCGGCGCCGGGCACGCGTTCATGAACGACAGCCGGCCAGACGTTCACGACGCTGAACTCACTGCGAAAGCGTGGAGCCAGGTGCTGGCTTTCTTCCGGGCAGAGATCTAGGCGCTTCAGGCCTCGATCAACTCGATGTCGGCACCCGACGGGAGCGGCGGAATCAATTCGATCGTGACGGCCACGCCCGTGCGGCAAGGCTTGAGTACGGCTTCGGCAAGGGCCCCATTCTCGAGCTTCATGAACAGGAAGATTTCCCGTGCAGCGTCGCAAGCGGAATCTCGAGCCCGTTCGGAAACCCGTGCGGCAGCCAGGAAGTGTCCTGCTACCTCCACGGTGTCTTCGGCGCAGAGCTGACGGAATCCGATCTCGCGCGGCCCTCCCAAGCCCACGACCATCGGACGGCTTCCCGGACGAAGGTGCACGCGCTCGGCCGCGGTGGCCGTCGCGTATTGAAGCATCCGCTCCAGGGTGTCGGCGTCGAGCGGTTTCACGAGATCCAGCAATTCGGTGTCCCCCTGGTTTCTAGGGGACTTGTCGGTCCGAGTTGCCGCTTCTTGAGAGAATTCTGCTCTTGCCGGGAGATTCCTCCCGGGCGCCGGGTTCAGCGCTTGCGCAGATTGGCCGGGAGGACGCGCTTTCGAAGGCGCAGGGACTTGGGCGTCACCTCCAGAAGCTCGTCCTCCTCGATCCACTCCAGAGCGCTCTCGATCGTGATCTGGCGCGGGGGAGTGACCACGGTTGCTTCATCGCGGCCCGCCGCGCGGACGTTGGTGAGCTTCTTCGGCCGACACACGTTCACGTTCATGTCGCCGAGGCGCCGGTTCTCACCCACCACCTGGCCTTCGTACACCGGGATTCCCGGAAGCACGAAGAGAGTGGCACGCTCCTGGATGTTGAACAGCGAGTACGGGGTGGTCTTCCCTGTCTCGCTCGAGACGATTGCGCCCACCGGGCGCCCGGCCAGAGGCCCGGCATGCGGCTCATAGCCGCAGACCGCGTGATGCAGGATGCCCTCGCCGCGGGTGTCGGTGAGGAATTCGCTTCGGTAGCCGAAGAGCGAGCGCGACGGCACGATGAAATGGACGTGCATACGGTCGGCGCGGGGCTCCATGGAGACGACCCGGCCGCGGCGGGAAGACAGCTTCTCGACGACGACCCCGGAGGAGGCTTCCGGCACCTCGACAAAGACATCCTCGACGGGTTCGCAGAGCTTCCCGTCCACCTCGCGGGGGATGATCTCCGGCCGCGAGACGTTGAACTCGTAGCCCTCACGGCGCATCGTTTCGATCAGCACGGCGATTTGCAGCTCACCGCGACCGGCGACCTCGAAGATCTCCGGCGACTCCGTTTCTTCGATGCGGATGGAGACATTCGAGAGCGCTTCTCGTGCGAGACGATCGCCAATCTGCCGGCTCGTCAGGAAGCGACCGTCCTGCCCCGCGAAGGGTGAGGTATTGACGGAGAAGCGAACCCGGATCGTCGGCGGATCGATGGCGATTCGAGGCAGGGGGTCCGGTTGGCCCTGCTCGCAGATGGTGTCGCCGATCTCGATCGTGTCCACACCCGCCAGGATGACGATGTCACCCGCATCGCCCGCCTCGATGTCGACACGGTCGAGCCCGCGGGTTCCGAAGAGCTTGGTGATTCGGAAGGGCTCGGCCTTGTCGTTCTCGCCGATCCGGATGACCGTGCTGCCCCGCTTCATGCAGCCGCGATCGACCCGTCCGATCACGAGACGGCCCAGGAATTCGTCGTAGCCGAGGGTCACGGCCTGGAATTGCAGGGGGCCCTCGCCGTCCACCATGGGCGCCGGAGCATTCTCGACGATGGCGTCCAGCAGGGGACGCAGGTCGTTCATCGGGCCGTCGGGGCTCGTCCCGGCGATGCCCGCCTTGGCCGAGCAGTAGACCGTCGTGAAATCCAGTTGCGTGTCGTTGGCGCCGAGTTCGACCAGCAGGTCGAAGACCTCGTCGACCACCGCCTCGGCACGCTGCTCGGGCCGGTCGATCTTGTTCACGACCAGGATGGGGCGTAAGCCGTGCTCCAGTGCTTTGCCGAGCACGAAGCGGGTCTGGGGCATCACGCCTTCCACGGCGTCCACCAGCAACAGCACGCTATCCACCATGCCGAGGACGCGTTCGACTTCGCCACCGAAATCCGCGTGTCCCGGCGTATCGACCAACTGGATGCGGATGCCCTCGAAATCGATCGCCGTGTTCTTGGCGACGATCGTGATGCCGCGCTCACGCTCCAGGTCGTTGCTGTCGAGCGCACGCTCTTCCACATCGCGATGGCTCGCGACCGCGCCGGTATAGCGGAACAGGCCATCCACGAGCGTCGTCTTGCCGTGATCGACGTGGGCGATGATGGCCAGATTGCGCAGGTCTTTGCGCGGGGTCGGATGGGTTTCCGCGGGGCTCATGGGCGGCGGAACCTAGCAGGCCCGCGCCTGGCGTCGATGTCGAGGGCGCTCTCCAGCTCCCCGCCCCGCTCGAAACGCGAGTGGCGAGGCTCGCGATCCATCGCGGGCTTGGTTTCAGCCGGCTGTGGGCCGAAATGCGTCCACGAGATCCTTGCACCAGCGAACCGCTACATCGACCTTATGCGGCGAGGTATTGCCGAGGCGTACCACGACCAGGTCGAGCTTCGGGCTGATGAGGATGCGCTGGCCCCACGCGCCACTGCAGTTGAAGAGGCCCAGGCTGCCGGGAATCACCCAGAAATGGGCTCCATAGGTGCCGGAAGGGGAAAGAGAGGAAGGCGTTCGGCTGTAGTCGACCCAGCCCTCCGGGAGGATGCGTTCGTTCTCCCAGAGGCCGTCCCGAAGGTAGAGATAGCCGAAGCGGGCAAAGTCTCGTGCGCTGCAATAGCAGTGGCTCGACCCGATGAAGTGTCCCGCCTCGTCGAAGCGCGGCTTTGCGGTCTTCATTCCGATTGGCTCGAAGAGTTCCTGCTGCATGAAGGTGCGCATGCCTTCTTCGCCGCCGCCCACGGTCTCGCCCACGAGGCGCGCGAGCAGGTTGCTGGCGCCGCTGTTGTAGTTCCAGAGCGTCTCGGGCTCGACCTGATAGGGCAGGCTGGCGGCGAAGCCGGCGACATCGTGTTTCCCTTTGCCGAAGAGCATCGGTACCACATCCGATTCCTCTTCCGGGTAGTACCGAACAGCGCCCCCGCCGAGGTGCTCGGCTTCGCGGAAGCGCAGCCCATCGACCATGCGAAGCAGTTGGTCGATGGTGATGCGACGTCGCGGATCCTCTTCGGGCCATTCGGGTACGGGGATTGGCTGCGCAATGTCGAGGCGGCCCTGGCGGACCAGGATCGCGATGAGTGCGTTCGTGATGCTCTTCGCCATCGACCAGGAGAGGAATGTGTCGTCAGGGGCGACGTCGGCTGCATAGCGTTCGGCGACGATCCTTCCACGTTGAACGGCAACGACTGCGTGGGTGCGCTCCAGATCGTCGGGCTCGGGAGTGGAGAAGGCATGATCCAGCAGCTTTTCGAGGGCAGGCCGGTCGACGCGCGTGTCGAGGTCCCCTTCGGGCCAGGCTCGGGTCGGCCAGCTCAAGCCGTGAGGCTGGGGCGGGAGGGAAAGCAAGTTGGGTTCGGCCGACATGATCGTTCCTCGCGTTCGCAGGGGCCGCGCGAGGATACCCGAGATGCGGATTCTCCATGGCTCACGGGAGATCCGACACGCTTCTCTTTGCGAATCGGGCCCCGCCCGGTCTACCGTGCCAGCTGGAAGCCGGAGGTGGAATGGACGGAATTCATGATCTGGCAGGAATGGCTGGCTTCGGGCCCGTCGAAGTGGAGACGGACGAGCCGACTTTTCACGAGCCCTGGGAGGCACTTGCCTTCGGGCTCAACGTGCTTTGCGTCGGCGTTCTACGCACCTACAACGTGGATGAGTATCGGCATTCGATCGAACGCATGTTGCCTGCGCACTACCTGAGCGCGTCCTACTACGAGCGAACACTCACGGGCGTGGCCACTCTGCTGGTCGAGAAGGGCATCCTTACCCACGAAGAACTCGAGGACCGGGCCGGAGGCCCTTTCCCGCTGGCTCAGCCCGCCGCATTGGTCGAGGCCGATGGCAAGGCAAGCAGCGAATCCCCGCGGTATCAGGTCGGTGATCGGGTGCGGGTCCGCGAGATGCACCCGGCTGGCCACACGCGCGCCCCTCGTTATGTACGCGGAGTCCAGGGCGAAGTGCTTCACGTGACGCCTCCCTTCTCGTATCCGGATGCGGCGGCCCATGGTCTCCCGCCGCGCAGCGAGCCGACCTACCACGTGCTCTTCCAGGCGGAAGATCTGTGGGGCGACGCAGCGGGCGCTCGCGAGTCTGTCGTCGTCCAGCTCTGGGAGACCTATCTGGAGGAAACAGGATGAGTCGTGAACGGGACGCCATGCCGCCGGCGGGGATCGCCGAACGGGCCTCCGCCGTGCGAACCGCCCTCGAGGAAAAAGGCCATCTGCCCGAGGGCCAGTTCGACACACTTCTCGATGCCACGCTGGGCCAGCTCGAGGAGGTCATGAACTGGCGCAACGGCGCAAAGGTCGTCGCTCGGGCCTGGACCGACCCCGCCTATCATGCGCGTCTGCTCGCGGACGGGACGGCCGCCTGCGCCGAGCTTGGCTTCGAAGGCCCGCAAGGCGAGTACATCGTCGCACTCGAGGATGAGCCCGAGCTTCATCATGTGATCGTGTGCACCCAGTGCTCGTGCACGGCCTGGCCGGTCCTCGGCCTGCCTCCGGACTGGTACAAGAGCCCCGAGTACCGGGCTCGGGTGGCGCGTGAGCCTCGCAAGGTCCTGCACCAGATGGGTCTCGACCTGCCCGAGACGATCGAGATCCGGGTGTGGGATACGACCGCCGAATCCCGCTTCATCGTCCTTCCGCTGCGCCCGGCAGGGACGGAAGATTGGACCGAGGAACAACTGGCTGACATCGTGACGCGGGAGTCGATGATCGGTATCGCCATGGTGACGCTCGATGCCGCTTCGGAGAACCGGCGCGAGGGGTCGAGCTGATTGAACCGACTGCCGATCTGGCGGCTGCATCCGTTCGAACGTTGGAGGATGAGCGATGACCCTTCCGGATTCCTTCCATTGGCTCTCAGCGCTGGAAGTCGGGGTTGCAATCGGCCAGGCCGAGTTCTCGTCTCTCGAGATCACGGAGGCGATGCTCGGACGAATCGAAAGATTGGATCCGAAGGTTCGCCCCTACAATCTCGTTCTGGCTGAGCGCGCACTTGCACAGGCGGAGAAGCTCGATGAAGAACTCCGTGCGGGGAGCTCGAGAGGCCCGCTACACGGCGTCCCGATCGCGATCAAGGATCTCTGCGATATCGCCGGCGAGCCGACCTATGCGGGAACGCAGTTTCTTGGAAAGCTCGGTGTTGCGAGCCAGACATCTTGCGTGGTCGAACGGCTCGAAGCCGCCGGTGCGGTCATCCTGGGAAAGCTCAAGCTGACCGAAGGTGCATTCACCTCCCATCATCCGAGCGTAGAGCCTCCGATCAATCCCTGGTGCGAAGAGCGCTGGACGGGCATTTCAGCCAGCGGATCAGGCGTCGCGGCTGCTGCGGGCCTGGCGTTTGCAACGCTCGGCTCGGATACGGGCGGATCGATCCGTTTCCCGTCGGCGAGCTGCGGACTCACCGGTCTCAAGCCGACCCACGGCCGGGTTCCCCTCCACGGGGTCTTCCCGCTCAGCACCTCACTCGACCATGTGGGGCCGATGACGCGCGACGTCGCGGATTGCGCGGCGGTCTTCGGCGTGATCGCCGGTGGTGACGCTCGCGATTCGCAGAGCCTCTGGCTGAACGCATCCCAGCAGGAAGGTGACTCCATCGCCCAGCCTCCCGAAGCGAACGCTCGAGGCGTTCGAATCGGTATCGACCCACGAGCCTTCGAGGTAGGCGATGAGAAGATGGCGGGCCTGGTGTTGGCCACCTCCGAGGTCTTTCGTGGCCTGGGAGCCGAGATCGTCGAACTCGAACTACCCGATATGACGCCAACCGCCGGCGCCTGGCCGATCATCTGCGCGGCAGACGTGGCCAATGCGCATGCGGCGACCTTTCCTTCCCATGCCGACGAGTATGGTCCGGATCTTCGCGGCCTTCTCGAACTCGGGAATGCAGTGTCGGGACGAGCCCTGGCCGAAGCGAATGCCGTACGCGACGCCTACGCGATCGGCTTCGATCGTCTCTTCGACGAGGTATCAGCGGTTCTCACTCCGGTCATTCCCCTCCCGCTGGCTGCCGACACGAATATCGGTGGAAGCGATCTTCCACCGGAGCAGGGACTCCTGCTCATGCGCTTCAACCTGCCCATCGACATGGCACGCACTCCCTCGCTGACGATGCCCTGCGGATTCACTGGCGACGGAGCGCCGGTCGGGTTCCAGCTCGTGGCCCGCCGCCTGCACGAGTCGCGGCTGCTCGGTTTGGGTGCCGCGTATCAGGGCGCAACCGGGTGGCACGAAGCTCATCCGGAAATCGGGTAGCGGCGACCGAATCCGCCTTCAGCCTCCATCGGAGGCCGGATCTGACCAGGAAGAAGAGAATTGGATCCCCCGAGGGGAGTTGACCGGCCGGCCAATTCACTCCATGTTCCCTGTGGTCATGGCCCTCCCTTCGACCACCAGCGCCGGCCAGAGCCCGCGAGACGGCGAACAGACGCGCCTGGCCATCCTCGAGGCGGCCGAGCAGGTATTCGCCGAACGCGGATTCGCCGGTGCCAGCCTGCGGGATCTCGCCGACGCCGCCGGGGTGACCCGAAGCCTGATCCACCACCACTTCGGATCGAAGGAAGACTTGTGGCTGGCGGTCGCGGACCATCTCTTCGCTGACTACGGCGAACGGCAGAGCGAAATCCTGGCCCGCCCCTCCCTCGACATCGCGGGCTTCGAGGAGTCGGCACGCGCGCTCTTCGCGTTCCTCCAGGAGAAGCCCAACTTCGTCCGATTGCACGCGTGGGCGAACGCATCCAACGCGGTGCAGCAGCCGGCCCGCGAACTGGCCCTGCGCGGCACCGAAAGATTCCGCGAGATGCAGAAGCAGGGCCTCATGCGGGACGACATCGACCCTGCATCGGCTCTCATCGCTCTATTCAATCTCGTCGAACACTGGTTCCAGGCGCGGCCCAGCCTCCAGCGGAGGATGGGAGATGCGCTCCCGACCGACTCTGCGTTCCTGGAAGACCTCGTGCGCGTCCTGATACGGGGAATCCAACCATGCGAACCGAAAACCGAGCTCGATCCCTGACAGCCGCCGCTGTTTCCATGGCAGTCCTGCTGTGCCTGGGCTGCGAAGTGGGAAACGGCGCGAGCAACGACATCGAACCTCAGGCCGCATCGACGTTGCTCGTGCGAACCGCACCGGTGCGGCTGGCGACGAGCTACCGCGTGCGCGAGACGTTTGCAGGTCGCGTGGAGAGCCGTCGCAGCAGTGATCTGGGCTTCGACCACGCCGGCCGGGTGGTGAACCTCGGCGTCGATGAGGGAGACCGCGTCGAACAGGGAGACCTCCTCGCCTCACTCGAGACGCGCGACCTGCGGGCCCAACTGCGCGAACTCCAGGCGCGGCGCCAGGCGACCGCGGCCCGACTCGAGCTGGCGCAGCGGACGGCGGCCCGACGCGAGAAGCTGGTGAACCGCGAGAGCATTTCACAGCAGGCGTTCGATGAGGCGCGCTTCGACCAGCAAGCCCTGAGCGCCGAGCTCGAGGCATCGAAGGCCGGAATTGCGCGAGTGAAGGTCATGCTCGAGCTCTCGGAGTTGCGGGCACCTTTCGCGGGCATCGTGGTCATGCGCTCTGTGGACGAAGGCACCGTCGCTACACCCGGGCAGGCCATCCTGCGCATCATCGAGGTCGGTCCCCTCGAACTTCGGGTGGGACTGCCTCTTGCCACGGCCGACGCTCTCGATCCCGACGCGAGCTACGTCGTCGAGGTGGAAGGAGCCGAACGGACTGCGCGCCTTCACGCGCGGCTGCCCGAGGTCGATCCGCAGCCCGGACCCTCACGGCAATCTTCCACATCGACGCCGAGGAGGGCGGTGCGATCGCGGACGGAACCCTCGGGCGGCTCGTTCTCGAAACGGCGCGGCCCGGCGAAGGCTACTGGTTGCCGATGACCGCACTCACCGAGGGACGACGCGGGCTCTGGAGCGCCTATGCCATCGCGGCGGCCGAGGATCCCGGTTTCTTCCGGGTGGAGCGCCGCGATCTGCAGGTCGTCCACGTCGAGACCGACCGGGTGTATGTCACGGGTACGTTGAACGACGGTGACCGGATCGTGACGAGCGGCGTCCACCGCATCGTAGAGGGGCAGCTCGTACGAGCCACGGAAGAGACCGCGAAATCCCAACCCTCCGACCCGGGCCCAGGCGCCGACGGAGCGGAGGGGTAGGGCGTGGCGAACCTCTTCTACCGCAATCCGCGTCTCACCATCCTCGCGGTCATGCTCGCGACCATCGCGGGCATCGCGGCCCTTGGGAGCCTCGCACGCTCCGAGGATCCGGCGATGGCGGGCCGCTTCGGAATGGTCACGACCTTCTTCCCGGGTGCGAGCGCTCTGCGAGTCGAGTCGCTCGTCACCGAACCCATCGAGGCCGAGCTTCGCCAGCTCCACGAGATTGAGGATATCAATTCGACTTCCCGCACCGGGGTTTCGACGATCGCAATCCAGTTCGGAGACGACTACGGCTTCGACGAAGTGGACGAAATCTGGTCCAAGGTGCGCGACCGGGTGAGTGACGCTGCTGGCGGCCTTCCCGCAGGTGCCGGTGTTCCCGTCGTCGAGGACCGGACATCGACTGCGCTGACCTTGCTCCCGGCCTTCGTCTGGGACGGTGCCGGCGATGCACCGCTCGGAATCCTCACCCGCTTCGGCGAGGAACTCCAGAACCGTCTGCGCAACGTGCCCGGCACCAAGGAGGTCGAGCTCCTCGGCGAGGCTGAAGAGGAGGTTCGGGTCAGCATCGATCCGTTCGAAATCGCATCACTCGGGTTGCGCCCCAGCGATGTCTCGGCGGCGATCGCTCGCGCAGATTCGAAGGTGCCGGCCGGTCAGCTGCGCGCCGAGTTGAGCCAGCTCGTCATCGAAGTCGCCGGCGAGCTGACTTCGGTCGAACGGATTCGGCGGATTCCCTTGCGGCAGGAAGCCGACGGCCGGGTATTGCGCGTGGGCGACGTGGCGCAGGTGGAGAAGACCGTGCGCGAGCCCGTCGAGTCGGTCGCGCTGGTCCGCGGCCGTCCGGGCGTAATGGTGGCGACCACCATGGAGCCGTCCTACCGCGTCGACGTCTGGGCCGAGAAAGCCCGTGCCATCGTCGAGGCGTACCGGGCGGAGATGCCACCCGGGATCTCTCTCGAACTCGTCTTCGATCAGAGCATCTACACGCAGGCGCGGCTGGCGAACCTTGCGGGAAACCTGCTTCTCGCTTCGGCCATCGTCTGGCTGGTGCTGCTCGTGATGATGGGCGCCCGATCGGCCCTGATTGTCGGAAGTGCTCTTCCTCTCACGGTCGCGATGGTCCTCACCCAGTACAACTGGATCGACATGCCACTCCACCAGATGTCGATCACCGGCCTCATCATCGCCCTGGGCCTGCTGATCGACAACGCGATCGTCGTGGTGGACGAGTACAACTCGCTCGTGCAGGAAGGCAGCGCGCCGGGCGACGCCGTTTCGGAAGCCGTGCGCCATCTGTTCGTTCCGCTGCTCGCTTCTTCGGTCACTACCATCCTGGCGTTCCTGCCCATCGTGCTCTCGCCGGGGCCGATGAGCGAGTTCGTCGGGCCCATCTCGATCGGTGTCGCCCTCGCGGTCGGCAGCTCGTTCTTCCTTTCCATGACCGTGATCCCGTCGATCGCGGGGCACTTCACGGCTGAACGCGGTGAACCCGGTTCGCGTTTCTGGCGAGACGGCTACTCGAATGCGCGCATTCTCGCGTGGTACGAGCGCAGCCTCGATTTCGTGCTCGCGCGCCCGTGGCGCGGCGTCGCCGTCTCGGTTGCGCTGCCCCTGCTCGGCTTCTACGTCGTCACGACCCTGCCGAGCCAGTTCTTCCCCTCGAACGACCGCAACCAGTTCCAGGTCCAGATCGTGCTCCCGAGTCAAACTTCGCTCGCGGCCACCCTTGTTGCGGTGAAGCGTGCGCGTTCGATCGTGAACGGCAAGGAAGAGGTGGTCGAGAGCCACTGGATTGCCGGCGAAGGAACACCGCGGGTCTACTACAACGTGATGCCAGGCCAGGACCGCAACTCCGCTTTTGCCGGTGGCTTCGTGAACACCACCAGCGCGGCGGCAACCGGCCGCCTGCTCCGTGAACTCCAGCAAGAACTGTCCGATGCCTTCCCCGATGCGCGAATCCTCGCATCCGCCTTCGAGCAGGGCCCACCGTTCGACGCGCCGATCGAGATCCGCGTTGTGGGGCCGGACATCGGCGAACTGCGCCGCCTGGGTGAGGAATTGCGCGTCGTGCTCGCCCAATCCGAGAACGTCACCTACACGCTGGCGCAGCTTCGATCGGGTGAGCCCAAGCTCCTGTTCGAGGCTGACGAGGAAGCGCTGCGCATGGCTGGCTTGCGGCTGGTGGATGTGGCCGATCAGCTCTCTGGCCGCATCGAAGGCGTGGTCGGCGGCTCGATCCTCGAGGCCAATCAGGAACTCCCGGTACGGGTTCGCGTGGCAGACGACGACCGTAGTGAACTAGCGAGACTGGCCAGCGACTACGTGGTGCGCGATGGCGCCAGGGCGACGGGCGGCGTGATTGGCGGAGTTCCACTATCGGCGGTTTCGAAAGTCACCCTGGTACCCGAGTTGGCGGGGGTTCCCAGGCGGCAGGGCGAACGTGTGAACACGGTGCAGGCGTTCCTGCTGCCGTTTACCATCATTTCTTCCTCTCTCGAGGACTTCGAGCGCCGGCTCGAACAGAGCGGCTTCGAACTCCCGCCGGGCTACCGCCTGGAGCTGGGTGGCGAGAGCGAGCAGAGCGACGACGCCATGGCGAATCTGATGCGCTTCGTGGTGCCGCTCTTCGTCATGATGGCAGGCACCATCATCCTCTCGTTCAACTCATTCCGCATGGCGGGCATCATCGGGATCGTCGCATTCCTCTCCATCGGCCTGGCGTTCGTGGGGGTCTGGGCCTTCGGCTACCCCATGGGCTTCAATGCAATCCTGGGCACGATGGGACTCGTCGGCCTGGCGATCAACGGGGCGATCGTGGTGCTCTCCGCGCTACGAGCTTCACCGAGCTGCGAGCACGCCGAACCGGAAGAGGTGCGAAAGGTGGTCGTGGGCGCCACGCGTCACATCGTATCGACGACGCTCACGACCGTGGGTGGCTTCATCCCGCTGATCGTGTTCGGCGGCCGCTTCTGGGGCCCGCTCGCAACTGGAATCGCCGGCGGTGTCGGAGGCTCCGCGATCCTCGCGCTCTACCTGGTGCCGTCACTCTACGTGAGCTTCGTGCGCCGCCAGGATCGGCGCGACGAGCGACTTCATCCGACCGCCGACGAAACGAACGTCGAGCGCCTCGAAACGCCCCCGTCGCACGAGAGTGAGGTTGGCCTCGCTGTGTAGCCCCGACCATGCGCCATGGTCGTGATTCTGGAATCCGAGTTCCACGGGATCCGGCTCGAGGGAGTCCCTGCATGCCGGAACGGCCTTCCGCTGTGGGAGGTTGGCCGGCTCAGCCCGTTTCTACGAAGTCTCGTGTGATCGACGCGATGTCCGGGGTACCCATGTGGCGCATCACGGTTTCGAATTCACGGCGCAGGAGGCGCAGAACGCCGTCGACACCAGGCTCGCCGAATGCCGCCAGGCCCCAGAGGTAGGGGCGGCCGATGCAAATCGCGGAGGCACCCAGGGCGAGGGCGGTGAAGACATCGGTGCCGCGGCGGAAGCCGCTATCGATCATCACCGGGATGCGCCCGGCGACCGCGTGCACGATCTCCGGCAGCACCTCGATCGTGGAGAGCGAATTGTCCATCTGTCTGGCACCGTGGTTGGAGACGATGATGCCGTCGACGCCATGTTCGACAGCGAGGCTGGCGTCTTCGTGGGTGAGGATTCCTTTCAGGACCAGCTTCATCGAAGTCGCGTCGCGGATTCGGTCAACGTATTCCCAGTCGAGATTGACCGCATCGGACGCGAACTCGAGAGGATCCTGTCCGAACGCCGTGAGGATGCGCCCGATTCGTCCCACCGTGCTGGGGCCATGGCAGCTCTGGCATTCGCGGCTCTCCGTGCTCGGGAACGGGTCACCAGGCCCACGGAAGCGGCGCAGGCGATCCTGACTGCCGAATCCGACGTAGTCCACCGTCAGTACGACCACCGAGCAGCCAGCCTCTTCCGCCTTCTTGAGCTGCAGCCGGGTCACCGGCCAGAGACGAGGCGTCACCAGCATGAACCAGACAGGGGCTCCGCGCGCCTCGAGCACATCGTCGAGCGACTTCGCGGACAGCGTCGAGAGAATCTGGAGCTGATCTGTGCCCTTCGCCGCGCGTGCGACGGCCAGCTCGCCCTCGGGGTGGAAGGCGGTCTGCATTCCAGCCGGGGCGAGCACGATCGGACAGGAGGCTCGGGTACCCAGGATCTCAGTGGTCGTGTCCAGTTCGCGCACATCGACCATGCGCCGAGGACGAAGCCCGAAACGTCCGAACCCCGCCCGGTTTGCGTGAAGCCCTCGCTCATGGTCGACGCCGGTGGCCAGATAGGCGTAGTGGCCCGGCGAGAGCGTTTGCTTCGCAACGGCACGGAAGTCGAAGACGTTGATCGCGTCCGCGGGCGACGCGATGAGCTCGCCGGCAGGAGACAGATCGGGTTCGCAGCGCGCGAGGGATTCTACGAGCTCCCCGAGGGCGGCGCTGGGGCGCGGCGCAAGGAGCAGAGGGCTGCTCAGCAGGAAGCGGAGGAGGGCGCGGCGGCTCGCGCGGGGGGATTCGCGGGAGAGCATAAAGCGAATGTCCCTTCGTTTTTGGGTCATGTCAAGAAAAAACGAAAGAACTTTCGCTTTTCTGCGCTCAAGCTAGGATCCCCTTATGGTCGTGTCCCCGAAGCGTGCAGGGCGTGGTTCGCGAACGGCTCCTGCACCGCCGGCCCCCCGGGAGTTCAAACAGACGCGGGCTCGCGCGTCCTACGAGCGCATCCTGGTTGCGGCGGTTCAGCTCTACGGGGAGCGAGGTTTCCAGGCCACACAGACACCCGATATTGCTGCGCGCGCCGGCATGAGCGTCGGCGGCCTCTATCGCTATTTCCGCGACAAGCATCAGATCTTCCTGGAGGTGGTGCACCGGGCTCTCGAGCACAATCGCCAGGAGCAGGATCGAATGGTCGCAGCGGTCGAGGTGGCGCTGGCGGCCGGCGAAGTCGATCTGCGGCGTGTCATCGAGCATATTGTCGATTGGACGTGGAAGGCACTGCATCCGGTGCCACCCGATCTGCTGCGTACGTTCGCGGCCATGGCGTACACGCATACCGCGTTCGCAGAACTGAGCGATCAGTACGACCGCTACGAACGTCAGGCATTCGCGCGGGTGCTTGGGAAGCTCACGTCGCGAGAACGCGTGCGATCGCCGCTGGCGGCTGCACGTCTGCTCGACATCATCGTCCCAACGGTCGGGATCTGGACTGCGCTCCACCCGGACGATGCGCGCGGAGTCAAGGAGGCGATGGTCGAGATGATCTGCCGCTACCTGGCCGACGGGCATTCGAATCCCGCCTGATCCACCGAACGCCTCGGAGTTGCGCGAACTTCCGGACGGTCAATTTCAACCGCGGTATCGCTGACATCCGCAATATGCCCCCAGGGGTCACGAGCAAGCCATCCTCGACCATGCCTCATTCGTCGATCGCGCGAATGCCCTTCGGATCCCCTCGGTGTGCGGCCATGTCCTGGCTCGGGGAACGAGTGGTCCACGATCGGATCCCCAACCTTCGCGAGGCCTCACTCTCCGCATGCGGTGCCGTGCTTGCCCAAGTATCCAGCCAACGCAGGCGTCCGCGGTGGGGTAGCCTCGCCGCATGAGGAGAATGCCGTGAGTGAATCCAGATCGCCTTCGAAACTCCAGACCGTCGTTGGCTGGGGGTTGCTCGCCCTCGGCATCGCCGTCTTCGCCGTCCGCTTCCTTCACGAGGGCGCCTACGCGGTGCCCCGCGGCGGGAACCTGTTCGGTGGTCTGGGCGCGCTGGTGCTAGGCGGCGTGCTCGTGTCGTCCGCCGGGCCGCGCTGGCTCGGGTGGCTGGCGTTGGCAGCCAGCCCGGTAGTGCTCTTCTTCGGGCTCTACGCCGCGATGGCGGAGCTCGAGGAAGTGGTGTCGCTCTACGCGACCGATAGCGCCGGCCGGCCCGCCGAGCTGCGGCTCTGGATCGTGGACCGGGAAGACGGCGAGTGGGTGGGTATGCCGCGCACGAAGGCGCTCGAGCATTCCCTGGATGGCGCACGCCTCGAACTGCTCAGAGGTGGGGAGACCCGCTGCGTGGTACCGGCCCTTCACGAGGACCGCGCGACAGTCAAGGCGATCCACACCCTCAAGGTCGAGAAGTACGCCGTGGCCCGCGCCGCAGCTGCGATCGGTCTCTACCCCCGCGAAGCCCCCGAAGCCGCGAGCTCCCTGCGACTCGATCCGTGCCCGGCCGGGTAGGGGAGCCGCCCTGCCGCTCACTCGATCCCCAGCCTCTTCAGCTTCCCCTGGATGCTCTCGGTGCCAGAAGATCCGAAGCCTCCGGATCGATCTCGCACGAATGCCTCTCCAACCCGGTACACCCTCAGCGAAGGGGTGATCCCCGCCGCCGACCGCGTCGAAGAGCTTGCGTGCCTCGCTTCGACTAGGCTTGCCTGCCCGCGCGAGCGCGCTCCCGCGCCTCGAACCCTCCGCCCGGACCCCCCGAAAGGATTCTCCGAAATGAGCGACGAACCCACGCCCCAAGGCCTCGGAACGATGGCGGTCCACGCTGGCCAGGAACCCGATCCCACGACCAACGCGCGCGCGGTTCCGATCTACGCCACGACGTCGTACGTATTCAACGACACCGAACATGCCGCGAACCTCTTTGGCCTGACCGAGTTCGGCAACATCTACAGCCGCTTGATGAACCCCACGAACGATGTGCTCGAAAAGCGGCTCGCGGCGATGGATGGCGGCGCCGCGGCTCTCAGTTTCGCGTCGGGACAGTCGGCGATCACGGCCGCGATCTTGACGATCTGCCACTCAGGTCAGAATTTCGTTTCGTCGACGAGCCTGTACGGCGGCACCTGGACGCTCTTCACGCAGACGTTCAAGAACCTCGGGATCGAGGTGCGTTTCTTCGATCCGAACAAGCCCGAGTCGATCCACGAACTCGTCGACGAAAACACGCGCTGCGTCTATTTTGAGAGCATCGGAAACCCCAAGAACGATGTGCCCGACTTTCGGGCGATCTCCGAGATCGCCCATGCTCACAAGTTGCCTTTGCTGTGTGACAACACGGTAATGACCCCTTCGCTATTGCGCCCGATCGAACACGGCATCGATATCGTGATCTACTCCACCACCAAGTTCATCGGTGGCCACGGTGTTCACATCGGTGGCGTCGTGATCGACAGCGGAAACTTCCAGTGGGCCGACGATCCGGAGCGCTGGCCCGAGTTCTGCGGACCTTCGCCGTCCTATCACGGTGCGGTCTTCGAAGAGGCGCTTCGCCCGGTCGGAAACATCGCGTACATCATGCACATCCGGACCCATTGGTTGCGCGATACCGGTGCGGCGATGAGTCCATTCGCGGCTTTCCTCACCTTGCTGGGTCTCGAAACGCTGCACCTGCGCATGCCGCAGCATTGTGGCAACGCGCAGAAGGTGGCGGAGTTCCTCGAAAGCCACGACGCGGTCGAGTGGGTGAATTATCCGGGGCTCTCGAGCCACGCGCATCACGAAGCGGCGAACCGCTACCTGCCGAACGGCTCGGGTGCACTTCTCGGCTTCGGAATTCGGGGCGGCGAAGCAGCGGGCAAGAAGTTCATCGAGAGCGTGAAGCTTGCGAGCCACCTCGCGAACATCGGTGATGCGAAGACGCTCGTCATCCATCCGGCTTCGACGACCCATTCGCAGCTCACCGTCGAGGAGCAGGCCTCGACCGGCGTCTCGCCCGAATACGTTCGGGTGTCCGTGGGGATCGAAGACGCGGCCGACATCATCGCGGACCTCGATCAGGCGTTGCGCGCAAGCCAGTAGGCGGTGTCCACTTCGCAAAGACGTAGTTCAGAGACCGTTTCGTGATGGCCCCGTGAGCGATCCGACCAGCAGCGACGATCTGCGGAGTGCCGCTCGGCTGCGCCACGCGCAGACCTTCGTGTCGAGCATGCCGCTCGCCCTGGCGAGCGGTGCCGAACTACCCGAAGTGACGATCTGCTACGAAACCTACGGCGAACTCGACGCCGACCGCAGCAACGCAGTGTTGATCTGTCACGCGTTGAGCGGTGATTCCCACGTCGCACGCCACGCAGAAGACGACGATCTCGGCTGGTGGGACGTGATCGTCGGGCCCGGAAGCGCGATCGACACGAATCGCTACTTCGTCATCTGCAGCAACCTTCTCGGTGGCTGCCGGGGCACGACGGGGCCGAACTTCATCGACCCCGCGAGCGGGCGGCCGTACGGGGCGGACTTTCCTGTCGTGACGGTCGCGGACATGGTGGAAGTCCAGAAGCGGTTGGTCGACCATCTCGGGATCGAAACCCTGCGGGCGGTGGTCGGGGGGTCACTCGGTGGCCTTCAAGTGCTCGAATGGGCGACGCGTCATCCCGATGCCGTCGCGACGGCAATCGTCGTCGCGGCAGCCCCTCGTCTCAGCAGTCAGGGTATCGCGTTCGATGTCGTGGGTCGCAACGCGATCCGTCATGATCCGCGCTTCGCGGATGGGCAGTACTACGGAGGGCCGGGGCCAGAAGCAGGGCTCGCGCTCGCGCGCATGCTGGCTCACATCACCTACCTGTCGGACGAATCGATGCGCTCGAAATTCGATCCGACACGCCTGCAGCCACGTGCGATCGAGACCGGGTTCGAAAGCACGTTTTCAGTGGGGACCTATCTCGCGCACCAGGGGGACCGCTTCGTCGAGCGCTTCGACGCGAATAGCTACATCACGCTTTCGACTGCGATGGATCTCTTCGATCTGGGTGAGACCGATGCCGCGTTGCGGGCGGCTCTCGAACCCTCCCACTGTCGCTGGCTGTTTCTCAGCTTCTCGAGTGATTGGTTGTACCCGCCGGCGGCGTCACGGCGAATCGTGGATGCGCTGCTCGCACAGGGGCGATCCGTGAGCAGCTGCGAGATCGAGAGCCCGGCTGGACACGATTCATTCCTCCTCGAAGACAGCATGCGCGACGGCGCGCGGATGATCGCCGCGGCGCTTTCCACGGAGGCCGGATCCGAAGCCAGCATCCGGGTCCCCGATGAACCCCGGATCGACGAGCCGACCGGTATCTTCTTCGCGCGCCGGCTCGACTACGAGATGATCCTTCGCCTGATCCCCAAACAGGCGAGTATCGTCGATCTCGGCTGCGGCAACGGAGACCTCCTCGCGATCCTACGCGATCGCGGTCACGAGCCGGTGCTGGGTGTCGAACGCGACCAGCACGAAGTCGTCGAATGTGTGTCGCGCGGGCTCGACGTGATTCATGCGAACCTCGACAAGGGTGTCGCGGCGATCCCCGACAAGAGCTTCGAAGTGGCGTTGCTCTCGCAAACCCTGCAGTCGATGGTCGATGTGACGGGCGTACTCAACGAGATCGTTCGCTTGGCACACCGCGGCATCGTGAGTGGGGATGTCCCAGAACCGGTTGATTTTCTGAGAGTTTGAGAGCGGCGGCTCCTTCACCCTCCGTGTATTACGGAGGGGGTCACTACACCAAGAAGGAACCGCCACCATGACCAAGCATGCCAAGAAGTCCGATCATC
>JAAETT010000051.1 GCA_024228115.1 bacterium | reverse complement strand
TCCGGTCGAGCCGGGAGGGCGTTCGCCCTGGGTCAAGGACCTTTCGACCCGGAAGATCTGAATCGGAATCCGGAACGGCGGGCTGCGTCGCCCCCCGGCCAAATGATCAGATTTCTACGCTTCTGAGTGAGCGTCTACACCAATACCAAGCGCCCCGAGCTTCACCGCCGTGATCTGGCTCCCAGCAAGTTCTCGCCGCGGCATCGCCTAACTCGTTACACTTCAGCATCGGGACACAGCCAGGGGTGCAGGCCCCGCAGCCGGAACTCCAAGCATCTGGCCCTTCCGAAGGAGACCCTCGATGTGCTCGCGGAACCTCATCTTGGTTGCGATCGTGTTCCTGGTCGCTGCGCTCGGCTGCTCGGCACCTCAACCCACCCCGCCCGAGGTTGAGGCGGAGTTCAGGGAGCTGCTCGAGACCACGGACCAAGATCGCCCGGGTGCATCCATCGCGCGCCTCACCGAGTTCATGGCGAAGAACGAGAAGTTCGACGTCGTCAGCGAGGTGAAAAACGAGATCGAAGAACTGCGATCTCTGACGGACGGCCGCTACCACACGGCGCGGGAGCTCGCGCGGAAGGGCGACTTCGATCGCGCCGAGGGCATGCTGAAGGATCTCGCGACGCACTTCCCGGAGCAACCGGACGGCGAGAGTGCGAAACAGCATCTCGAGTTCGACTTCTACCACGGCAAGGCCCAGTGGCTGATGGTGCGCCAACGATGGGAGGAAAGTGGCGAGGTGGCTCGCCCGCTGCTCGGGCGAGACCTGACCCGCGCGCAGCGAGAGGAAGTGGAGGCGATCCTCGATGGCGCCAGCCACGTCGGTGCCGCGTACTCCCAGGCCACGCGGGCGCAGGCGCGAGCGGCGTGCCATCACCTCACGATGCTTCTGGAGATGATGCTTGCCGAAGAAGGTCGGCTCCCGGCGCGGCTTTCCCTATCCGACGTGCAGGAATGGGATCCGGTTGGCAGTCGCTCGATCCTCCGCGCACTCTCTGCGATCGAAGGCTACGAGCAGAAAGACGGCCGTTATTCGTTCACGGCGTTGAGCGCAGCGAAGGAGCATCGCATCCGCGTCGTCGACGGTGTCATCGAGGAATAGTTCGCCGGCGTGGCCATCGGCGCGGGCCAGAGACTGAGAGCGCGCGACCCATTGCGGGATTGGCGTCTGCAGCATCTGAGGTCGCCGCCTGTGTTGGGGAATCCCG
Organism: bacterium; assembly: GCA_024228115.1. Classification (NCBI taxonomy): domain Bacteria; species bacterium. The sequence continues at coordinate 718 of JAAETT010000051.1, read as the reverse complement.
AGCTGACCCTCAGGCTACGAGAAAGAGGGTCATTCGCAGCTTCCCGCCTAACCACTTCGTTTGGATGGCACTCCGGGAGGGGTTCGAACCCTCGACCCCCAGGTTCGAAGCCTGATGCTCTCTCTCAAGCGTTTGCGATTGACGTCGCCAGCGACGTCAATCGGACTCGTCCCGACCCCTTTTGTGCGGTTCCGGTCCGACGCAACTCACCGAAGTTGCTGAAATCACAGGACTTCCGTCCCGTTTTCAAGACCGCTGCCTTCAACCACTCGGCCACCTCTCCCTGCGGAATGATCAGCGAGTTCAGTCAGTTGGGGGAGCAGCGGAATCGACCCGCGGGTGTGACGTCGCCGTCCGATCATCCCGAACAATCTACTCCCTGCACCAGCAGCTCCGGGCCGGGGTCCGCTCATCCGGAAGCCGCTTCGATCGGACGAATCTCCAGTGCAACGGAACCCGGACGTGCGAGAGCCGGCTGCCCCCCAGGAGCAGCGTCCCCACCACTACCACGCAGCGGAACGACCCGTAGTCCGCGTCGAACTAGCGATCCGACACCACGGCCTTCGGTCGCTCCGCCCCTAACAGGGTGCTGAAATTTGGTGCCGGTTGGCGCCAGAAAGGCCGAAAGCGGGGGTTTCGATGGCGCTCTGTGCTTGGCTTCCGGTTTCCTCTGCCAAGGATCCCAAGATCGCTTGCTGAGTAGCAAGGGAGTCACGTC